>JAYSOC010000001.1:0-6266 GCA_043723285.1 Ferruginibacter sp.
TCTAAATTTTTGATACAAAATTCTACCAACAGCTTCATCCAATTGTTTGATATTTATTTTTCCTTCTTTAACTAGTTGTGGCAAATATTTTTCAGAAACCTGTGCTTCCATATCCATCATACTTCCGGCTTGTAAAGATTTTAAAGCAGCATCTTTTCCATCTTCTGCATAGCCATGTGTTACTTCTTCACCAAACGATGCCCAATCACTCACCACAAAACCTTTAAAGCCCCATTTGTTTTTTAACACATCGGTTACTAAAAATTTATTAGCACTTGCAGGTACACCATCCAATACATTAAAGGCATTCATAACCGTTGCTGCGCCTGCATCTACAGCCGCTTTGTAAGGTGGTAAATATTTATTCCACAACATTGGTCGGCTCACGTCCACATTATTATATTCTCTGCCTGCCTCTACCAAACCATACGCAGCAAAATGTTTTACGCAAGCCATCACATGTTCATTGTCATTTAAATTTCCTTGCAAACCTTTTACCCTTGCCGCAGAAATTACGCCACCATAAAAAGGATCTTCACCCACACCTTCCATGATGCGGCCCCAACGAGGGTCGTTCGTTATATCACACATAGGAGCAAACGTCCAATGCACACCTGCAGCCGATGCTTCTTTAGCAGCAATCGAACTATTTTTTACTATGCCTTTTACATCCCAACTGCAAGCTTCAGCCAAGGGAATAGGAAAAATAGTTTTGTAACCATGTATTACATCGTATCCAAAAATTAATGGAATACCTAATCTACTTTTCAAGGCTTCTTGTTGTATTTTTCTAGTGTCTGCAACGCCAACAACGTTCAGCAAAGAGCCTACACGCCCATCTTTTACCTTTTTTGCTTTTTCATTTTGCCCTGCATCATTTGCTGCCGGCCCTGTAAATGCACCACCATTTAATTGATTTAACTGTCCTGCTTTTTCTTCTACCGTCATTCGGTTCAATAAATCTTTTACCCTTGCATCGATTGGTAACGCTGCATTTTGGTACGGGAGTTTTGTTTGTGCATTTGCGAAACTGTACATTGTTACTGCAAGAATGGTTATTATTTTTTTCATATAATGTTGCCACAGATAACACTGATGACACTGTTTTAAAATGTATAAATTCTCTATCGCAGAGTTCGCAAAGGTTACGCAGTGAACGCAGAGATATACTCTATGCCCTTTGCGGTTCTTTGCTGATTCTGCAATACATTTTTTATAGTAGAGTCCGAAAAAGGTTACGCAGCGACGCAGCGTTTTTTTTGCGTTCTGAACTGTTCTCAGTTGCCTCTGCGATATTTTTTAAAGTCCGTTTACTACTCTTCTAATTCCTGTTTTCATTAATACTTCATTAAAATTTAAAACTAAACCCAATTTTAAATTCAGAAATCTTAAATAAGTTAGTGTTTGTGCTAAATGAATTTCTGCTATTGCTTCAACTCTTTTTACTTCTATTACTACTTTATTTTCAACAACTATATCAGATCTATATCCACAATCTAATTTTACTTCTTCAAATATTAAAGGTACAGGTACTTCAGTTTTTAGATTCAAACCTCGTAATCTTAATCTATAAGCTAAACAATGAGCATAAGCCGATTCCAACATTCCCGGTCCAATACTTTTGTGAATATAAATGGCTTCTTCAATTATTATTGTTGCAATTTCATTTTCAGTCATCATATAAATTTTATTGTTTTTTCTATCGCAGAGTTCGCAAAGGTTACGCAGAGGAAGCAGAGATTTACTTTGATACCTTTGCATTTTTTCGCTTACTATCTGTTAATTTTTAGTATTGAAAAATTTTCTCAGCGTTCTTTGCGGTTCTCCGCTACCTCTGCGATACTTTCACCACACAAGCCTGATACGGTTGCAAAATAACTTTTCCTGCATCAATTTTCAAGGCACCTAAATTATTTATCCATTCATCACCCAATTGCATTTTGCCTAAATCAAATGTTCCACCATGTTGCCTAAAACTCAACAACACCAAAACTTTTTCTCCAGCACTTTCTCTTGTATATGCATACACAGCAGGGTTGTTGGTATCTAACAAAGTATATTTTCCATACACCAACACATCTTTATGATCTTTGCGAAGCTTGGTCATTTTTCTAAAATAATTTAAGGTAGAGTTTGCATTTTTTTCTGCAGTATCTACATTTATTTCATTTTTATTTTCATTTACTTTTAACCATGGTACTCCTGTAGTAAAACCTCCATTGGCGCTAGAACTCCACTGCATTGGGCTTCTACCATTATCTCTACCACCCCCAAATTTTACTTGCTCATCTATAAATGCTTGCACATTGCCTTTAGCATTTTCAATTTTACCAAACTCCGCCATTATTTCTATATCCTTAAAATCTTCTTTTTTATTTAATCTTAAATTTGTCATGCCCAATTCATCACCATAATAATAATATGGCGTGCCACGCATACTCAATAAAAATGTCGTAAGCATTTTACTCGAAGCTTCTCTAAACTCAGGCGCATCATTTCCCCAACGGCTTACCATACGAGGCTGATCATGGTTGGCTAAATAAATTGTTCCCCAACCTTTGTTTGCAAATACACTATCCCAATCGCTGTATATTTTTTTAAAGTCCACCAAGCTCCAATTCGGATTCATGGTTTTATATTTTCCCTTTACATATCCCAAATCTACCCCATCAAAATGATAACTCATGTCTAACTCTTTACGAGAAGGATCCACAAAATTCATAGCCGTAGCCTTTGTTGTACCTGCACCTTCCGATAGCGCTATCACATTATATTTACTCAAAACTTCGGTATTCATCTCATGCAAATAAGTATGCACAGCAGGTGTACTTGCAAAATAAGTAAACCATCCGCCACCATATTTCTCATCCAATTCTTTTTGTGTAATCACAGGAAACGTAGTGTCCTTGGCTATTACAGGAATTACATCCATTCTAAAACCATCTACCCCTTTTTTAAACCAACCATTCATCATGGTATAAATTTCTTTACGCAAAGTAGGATTTTCCCAATTTAAATCTGGTTGTTTGTAACTAAAATAATGTAAATAGTAAGCATTTGTTGTGCTATCAAAACGCCATCCACTGCCATCTACTTCAAAACTACCTGGACGAAATGCAGGCTTGCCTTTTTCTGCAGGCCACCAATGATAATAATCTCGATACGGATTGTTTCTGCTTTTTTTACTTTCCATAAACCACTTGTGTTCGTCGCTGCTATGGTTCACCACCAAATCCAACACACATTTTATTCCTCTATCGTGCATGCCTTTTAGCAATGTATCAAAATCATCCATGGTGCCAAATTCTTTCATGATGCTTTCGTAATCGCTAATGTCATAGCCATTATCTGCATTGGGGCTGCCATAAATTGGATTTAGCCATACAATATCAATTCCCAAACTTTTTATATAATCTAACTTTTCTATAATACCTTTCAAATCGCCCACACCATCACCATCACTATCTTTAAAACTGCGAGGATAAATTTGATACACAACAGCTTCTTTCCACCATTTGTCGTCTTTGGGGTTGTTGGCTGTTACTACGTTGGAGTTTGTAGAGGTTTTGTTACTATTGCAATTTGTTAAAGCTAATAAGACTGCAATAGCTATGATTTTATTAAACTTATACATAAAGTTTTGATATTACTTTGTTTAAAAAAAATGATATAGTAAAATGTTTATTTGGTTTCGTAATTTAATTTTTTTACACAGATATTTGTTGAAATAATATAAATATAAATGAAACAAACGTTTGCGGTGGTAATTTCGGTAGTTATCCTATTGTTTCTTTTTTAATTAATTTAATTCATAAATCCTTTTCATTTATTCAGTAGTTTTAGCGTTGTTAATTTCAAAAAAAAATGTATAAATATTTTGCTTTTTTATTATGTTGGGTTTTTGTGAGTAGTTGCAAAAACGATAATCCACTTTTTAAAGAAGTAGATGCAAAAAATATTGGGCTTATATTTAATAACGAAATTAAGGAAGATGATATTTTGAACCCAATGAATTATGAGTATATTTATAATGGAGGTGGGGTTGGTATTGGCGACTTTAACAATGATAGTTTAGTGGATATATATTTTACAGGAAGTGTAACTGCCAATAAACTTTTTTTAAATGAAGGCAATTTAAAATTTAAAGATGTAACAAGTATTGCAAAAGTAGATGGGCAAGAAAAATGGTGCAAGGGTGTAACGGTTGTAGATATTAATAATGATGGTTGGAAAGATATTTACATTAGCTGTGCTGTATATCCATCTATTGAGGCAAGAAAAAATCTATTGTATATTAATAAAGGAGTAACGAATGGTATCCCAATTTTTGAAGAAGAAGCCGAAGTTTATGGTTTGGCAGACACAAGTAGCACACACATGGCTACTTTTTTTGATTATGATAACGATGGCGACTTAGATGTTTACTTGTTGGAAAATGATTTAACAGGGCAGTATGCAAATGAGTTTAGAGAAATAAAAACGGATGGTAGTTTTAAAACAACCGATAAATTATTTGAAAATATTTTTGATAGCACACTACATCATCCCGTATATAAAGATGTAAGTAATAAAGCAGGTATAACTGTCGAAGGGTATGGGCTTGGTGTAAATATTTGCGATATTAATAACGATGGTTGGAAAGATATTTATGTAAGCAACGATTATATTTCTAATAATTTGCTCTACATAAATCAAAAAAATGGAACGTTTAAAGAAGAGTGTGCACAGTACTTTAAACACACAAGTAAAAATGCCATGGGCAATGATGTTGCCGATATAAATAATGATGGACTACCCGATGTGTTTGAATTAGACATGGCACCTGCAGATAATTATCGTTCGAAAATGATGATGAATGATGCTAGTTACCAGTACCAGCAAAATTGTGCTAGGTTTGGTTACATGCAGCAATATGTAAGAAACACTTTACAATTGAACCAAGGGTTTGTAAAAGTGGATAGCGTTGAAAAGCCTGTGTTCAGTGAAATAGGTCAACTTAGTGGGGTATCACAAACAGATTGGAGTTGGGCTCCATTATTAATTGATATGGACAATGATGGATGGAGAGATATTATGATAAGTAATGGGCTTCCAAAAGATATTTCTGATATGGATTTTATGGCGTATAGAAATAATGCAGTAAACACAGCCACTTCTGCAGAAGTTTTAAAACAAGTGCCTACTTTAAAAATTAGTAATTATATTTTTAAAAATAATGGTGATTTAACTTTTACAAATAAAACAAATAATTGGGGATGGGCTACGCCAACATATAGTGCAGGCATGGCTTATGCAGATTTTGATAATGATGGCGATATGGATGTTGTATGCAATAATACAAATATGAATGCAAGTTTGTTAGAAAATAAAACAGTTTCAAATGGCGAAAATAACTACATCAATATTAACCTCATTGGAAATGAAAAAAATAAAGATGCTATTGGTTCTATCATTCATTTGTATTATAATAAGCAACATCAAATGTATGATTATACGCCTTACAGAGGATATATGAGTAGTGTACAAAACATAGCGCATTTTGGATTAGGGAAAACAATGATGGTAGATTCTGTGGTTGTAGAATGGAATAACACAACTAAAACAATTTTAAAAAATATAGAAGCTAACAAAAACTTAACGATAAATGCTATAAATACAGTTTTGCAAAATAAGATTGTTGACACTTTGACGAGTAGTGAAATGTTTATCGATATAACAAAAATGCTTGGCATAGAACATAGATCTATTGAAGTAGATTTTATTGATTTCAACATACAAAAAATGTTGCCTCATAAGCTTACACAATTTGGGCCATCATTAGCTGTTGGTGATATCAATGGCGATAGTTTAGATGATGTAGTTGTAGGCGGTGGTTCACCATTTTTTGCACAAGCATTTTTGCAAAATAGTAATGGAACATTCACAAAGCAAAATGCAGTAGATTCTGTAGGGATAAAATACCAGGATGATGCAGGGCTATGTTTGTTAGATGCAGATAACGATGGCGATTTAGATTTATTTGTTAATGGGCGTTATTTGCAAAATGTTGGCAATAAAAATAATGCTGAAATTTTGCGTCTGCAGGGTCGTGTAAGCAACAAAAGCGGTATCGGTGCAAAGGTTGTGATGCGGGCGGGAAGTTTGGCGCAACAGCTTGAAAGCTATTCGGCAAGTCCGATGCCGGCGCCATCGCAAATTCATTTCGGTTTAGGAAAACGTGTCAAAGCGGATGCCATTCGCGTTTTGTGGAGTTCGGGAATTGTTCA
>JAYSOC010000002.1:0-2524 GCA_043723285.1 Ferruginibacter sp.
TTTTAAATCTTGCCCGAGCAACGCTGCCAATTTGTGCGAGGCAGCTTCTACGGTTTCTTTGTCTCTGTGCTTCATGTTTATCATTACCATGCGGCTAAAGGGCGGGTAAAAAAACTCTTTGCGCTTGTCAATTTCAAAATCGTAAAATTGTTTGTAATCGTGTTGTTGCACGAGTAGTAAAATAGGGTGCTTTACATTTACGGCTTGTATCATTACCTTGCCTTGCTCATGCTTACGCCCCGCTCTTCCACTCACTTGCTCCATCAATTGAAACGCTCTTTCGTTCGCTCTAAAATCTGCAAAACTCAGCAGCCCATCTGCATCTAGTACACCTACGAGATTAACTTTATCAAAGTCCAAACCCTTTACCACCATTTGTGTGCCTACCAAAATATCTAAGCGATGTTGTTCAAATAAATGTATGAGATTATCGTGCGCTGTTTTTCCACGCACACTATCTACATCCATACGGGCAATACGAAATTTTGCAAAATCATTTTCCAGTTGCTCCTCAATTTTTTCTGTGCCAAAGTTTTTTTCTAACCATACATTGGTGCCGCATGCAGGGCAAGTAACCAATTTTGGATAGGTGCTTCCGCAATAATGGCAATGCAATTTGTTGCTGTATTTGTGCAGCGTGAGCGATACATCACAATGCACGCATTGTGGCAAGTGTCCACATGTACCGCATATGAGGTAAGGATTGTAGCCTCTCCTATTTTGAAATAAAATTACTTGCTTATCTGCCTCAACCGTTTTTTGTATGGCTTCTTTAAGCTGTGGGCTTATCATTACTTTGCCCTTTTCTTTTTGTACAACTTGTGTGGTGTTTATAATTTCTATGGCAGGTAATTTTATTCCCCCAAAGCGCTCATTCAACTCTACCAAGCCATATTTTTTTTGCTTCGCATTGTAATAGGTTTCTAAAGATGGTGTGGCACTGCCCAATAAAATTTTTGCGCCAAACAATGAGCCATAAAAAATAGCTGCATCTCTTGCATTGTATCGTGGTGCAGGGTCTTGTTGTTTGTACGATGGGTCGTGCTCTTCATCCACTATTACCAAGCCTAATTCTTTAAATGGTAAAAACAAAGAGCTTCTTGCACCGAGTACAATTTTTATTTCGCCAGTGCGAATTTTGTTCCAAAGTTCTATACGCTCTTGGTTATTAAATTTAGAATGATAAATAGCAATGTTGCCGCCAAAGTGTTTTTGCAAGCGGCGAATGATTTGAGCCGTTAAAGCAATCTCGGGTAAGAGATATAAAACCTGCTTGCCTTGTGCAAAATATTCTTCAATTAATTTTATGTATATCTGTGTTTTACCGCTGCTTGTAACACCATGCAGTAGGCAAACATTTTTTTCGGTAAACACTTCTCGCAATTCTGCTAATGAATTTGTTTGTGCTTCGCTCAATGTAAAATCTATTTCTACAGATTTTGGCAATGTTTTTATTCTATCGATGCTTCTTTTTTCTACAATCAATATATTTTTGTCCACCAAACCCTTTATCTGTGCAGGTGTAGCGCCAGCTTTTTTTAGCAAAGCCGTTTGCGAAACTTCTCCTTCAGTTTTATTTAAATACAAAAATGCTAAGAGCAATTCCATTTGCTTTGGCGCACCTTTCCATTCGTTAAGCAAAGGCGCAAGCGCTTCTTCATTTTTAAATTGATGGTGCAACAATACATAACTTTCCTTTTTTACTTTATATTTTTCGGTGAGTTCTTCTCTTATGTAACAAACATTTTTTTCTATCAATTTTTTTATTACAGGATATACATGTGTTGCGTCTAACACTTGCTGTACTTCTGTAATACTGAGTTCAGTTTTTAATTGCAAAGCCTCGGCTATTAAATATTCTTCATCGTTAAGGCTAGTAAAATCTTCTCCATAAGCCTCATTAAAAATTAAAACAGTTTCGCTACTAAGTTTAAAATTGGCTGGCAATGCCGCTGCCATTACTTCGCCCTCGGTGCACATGTAGTATTCGCTCATCCATTGCCACAGCTGCATTTGCTGTGGATATACAAGCGGCACATCGTCCAATACATTTAAAATATTTTTTGTTTTGTATTCAGGCTTTGTGGTAATAATTTTTTTTATTAGACCTGCATATTTTTTGTTTTTCCCAAATACAACTTCTGCTCGGCAGCCTACATGTGCTTGTGCAAGCAAATGCTCGGGTACTGCATACGTATATACATTAGGCAGCGCAAGCGGAAGAATTATTTCCGCCCAATGGGTTGCTTCTGGTTCATTAAAATTTAATTCGTTTTCTTGCATTTCTATTTTTACTAGAAGATATTTTCTTTCGCAGCTTCGCTGCAAAAATACTGATTGCCACAAAGACGCTAAGACACAAAGGAAAAAGCTTCGCTTTTATTATTAATTTCTCTATAATTTGCTCAAATTATTTTAATGTCAGTCTGAGGCACTCATAAAAAAGTTTTTTAAGCTCTTTGCAAATGACATACAAGAAAAAGTTTTCCGCAGCTTCGCTGCGAAAAATATGGCCTGCCACCAA
>JAYSOC010000003.1:0-16420 GCA_043723285.1 Ferruginibacter sp.
AGAAATATTAGACAAACCGGAACCTCCATTTGATATAGTTAAGCCTTCAAAAATTTTATATGCATTGGTTGGTTTTGTTGTAGGGTGTGTGTGTTTTTCTTTTATATTTATTGTTGGGTTATTATATAAATATACTTCTCAACAAATAGACCAAGTTATTTCAGAAAAATTAGTTGAACCAGTTTCAAGTACCAACAAAGTGTAAATTGTAAAAGCAATTAATTTTAGAAATGGCTTTGCAATGGCATTATACATTTTGAAGTAACCACTACGCCAACTTTATAACGTAAGGGCAAAAATTTAAATTTTCAATGTAGAAATTTTACGGTTTAGCTGGATGGAGCCCACACATTACTACCAAAAAGATAATTATTGTTGTACAATATTAATGTTGAGGCAGAAGCAATAGATTATAAAGGAAATATTTTGGTAAGAAAAGGTATGGCAAAATTGATTCATTACGGCTAATCTTTTCTAAAAATTAATTCAATTGTTTCTTTTAAAATATTTAGGAAATTCATTTTTAAATATGTTTTGTTTTGTGGTTACAGGAAATGATTTTATAAAAAACCAACACACTGCATACAACCCCGTTAGTATAAAAGTAACACCCCAAGTTTTTGTATGTGCAAATGGAGAGGTGAATCTGTGTAAAATATCTGCTGCTAAAGAAAGAGGGTTGTGCAATACATCCCAACTATTCCAACGCTGAAACCTGCCAAGGTAAACGCCAAACGAACCTATAGATAGTAAAAAGACAACAAGGATATTTGTATATTTTTTATGGAAATAATGGCGCAACAAATTTTCAATATTTATTATCGAAGCAAATGCTAAAGCCAATCCAGCAAATGAAGCTACAAATAATAAAATGGCATCAAACCATACAGGCGCTGCTTCTGTTTCTTTTACATGAATAATATCTGTAACAATATAAAGCGCATTTGGAAAAAACAATAACCAAGTTGTAAATAATAATGCTTGCACAATTTTGTTTTGTGTAATATTTTTTTTAAAATATAAACTGATGGCATATGGTATCCATGCCAAAAATAAATTCCATACTAAAAAAAGGTAGAGAGTGTTGCCACTATAAATAATTCTTGCAGCAATAAGTAGGGCTATAAATGCAAAGCAATACAAAAGCCATTGTGCAAAAGGAGATATTTTATTTTTCATAATTAAATTAATTTTAAAAAGTATGGAATGAAAATGATACAGCCGCATATCAGTGCACATAATGCAGTAATAACAACAGCTGCTGCAGATACATCTTTTACAATTTTTATAATAGGATGCGTTGTTTTATGGATCATGTCGCATAGGTTTTCAATAGCTGTGTTAAATAATTCAGCTGTTAATACTGCTGCTGTGTTTACGATTACGACAAACCATTCTAGTTTACTAATCTTAAAAATAAATGCGCAACTAATAGTTACAAATGCACAAAATAATTCTATTTTAACATTTCGCTCATGTACAAGTGTATAACGCAATCCATTAAATGCATTTGTAAAAGCTAAAAGGATTTTTTTCATAATTATTTACTAGAAGTTTTTTCTGCAACCCATTTCCACCAAAATGCAGCACATGTTGTGTATATAAAAATATTGTACAATTCATCCGTTACTGAATGTGCATTTCTATCTGCTTCCATTATAATGGGAACCATAAAAATTACAGCAAAACCTGTAATTATATATCCCATTACATGTGTAGGGGTATAAACCCAACCATATTTTTTGAACCAAATCTGTTTCATAAAATAAAATTTAGATTAATCAATTTTTTGTTTCAAACTTACCGTTTCTTCATAAATAATATCAAACCATTTCCAATTTTTTATTGAATTTGCTTTTGCCCCACGCTTATATGCAACTATAAATTTTTTCCAATACTCTGGCATGGTAAAAAAGCCATACAATACTGTTGCAGCCACAGGAAAAGAAATATGCTTATTACCGAGCATAAAACATTGTAAACATACTTCGCCTTCATCGGTTGTATCGTAACCTAATAAAATATGTTTTATATCGTGCTTGGCATAATAGGGTAGTAGGTCTAATTTCTTTACTTCTAAAAAGCGATATAAATCATTACCTAAAGTTCCTTCGCTCATATTCATTAATGTTTCTTTATTGTAAGGAAACATTAATGGGCGGCGTACAAATTTTAAAAACGGCAATGCCATATTGTGAGTGAGATACACTAATATTTGTGAACGTATTTTTATGATGTATTTATGCATGTTTCATTTTTTAAAACATCAATCAATGTGTCTGAAACTTCATTGATGACTATTAACTTTAAAGAATCTACCTTAGGTGTCTGACACATTTGACAGACTCTTTAAGTTTATAAAACTAAAATTGCCGAAGACGGTTTCTCAACAACACCATCATTTTAATATCCACCGCCTCCGACAAATTTTAGACCCTCAATTTTTGTAAACGTTATGTCAGCCTGAGCTTGTCGAAGGCGGCTTAAGTTTTAAGTTGTGCTTTTTATATAGTAGCACCGTCTTTGACAAGCTCAAACTGACAGCCTAATTATTAAAAGTTAGGCACTCAGATTGATTTCAACCATTGTATTATTCCCATACCAATTTATTTTTCTACTACCATACATTACCAAAGCAAGGATGATAAACAAACCGATACTACCTACCAACAATGCGGTATCTTCCAAGCGTATCAAAATAAATATGAAGCCATACAAACATGTCAATAGTGCCCCAAAAATGGATGCAGATTTCCAACTATTGAAATGGCTTTTTGCATAAAATGTAATCAGTAAAATGGTGGCTGCTGCTGCAATGGAATAGGCATAGTCAAACAAAATATATTCGCTAATACTTAATAACAAAGTGTAAAATATTACCAATGCCAAACCAACCAACACATATTGTACTGGGTGCAATGGTTTCTTTTGCATCAACTCAATTATAAAAAATAATGCAAAGGTTAAACCAATTAAGAGTATGGCATATTTTACACTACGACTTGTTTTGTTGTACTGATCTGCAGGCTGCACAAGGCTTACACCAAATGCGGTGGTGCTAGCTTTTAGCGCACCCTCTTTTACTACAGTGCCAAAAGGTAAATTGGCTCTATTAAAATTCCATTTTGCATTAAAGCCACTATCGTTATACTTGCGCTCGTTAGGCAAACTATTGCCATCAAAAGATGGACTAGCCCAAGTAGAAGAAATATCGAATTTGCTATTGGTGCTAAGTGGTAAAAAATGTAATTGCTCACTACCCTTTAATTTTAATTGCATGCTAAATGGTACAGCAGTTTTTAATTGTTCAGCACTGATTGCAAAAGGAACTGACAAGCCAACATCTCCCAAATCAGTAATAGGTAAACCAGGGTTGAGCAATAATTTTTGATTATTATAATCAATAAAAATTTCTTCCTCTATGCCTTTGTAATCGCTTAGGGCAAAACACAATTTTGCATTGGCAAAGTCCACATTGGCCATATTAATGTCGGCGGGCCATTCTGGTTTAAAACTGCCTTTAAAAGTTATATCGGATTTGTAAAGCAGTACTTTGTAAATAGAACGTGGGCGTACTTCTGGTTTTATTATTCCATTTACGGTAAGTTGATCGGCTAATAAAATTAAATTTGTTCTTATATTTTTCAATTTGCCATCGGTATCTGTAAACTGTGTTGTGTATGGCACGGTTATAAATGGTGCAGATAATGTTTGTGCTTCCGCCCATTTGCTACTCACTTCTTTTACCACTTCTTTTTGTCTGTTTTCTCTTTCAGATATTAGGCTATTAATAAAAAAGGTGGGTACAAGCATTACAAGTATAAGCACACCTGTAATAATGCCTTTAATTAAAATACTGTTTGAGTTTGATGAAACTCTTTGCTGTTGTGGTTGCGCTTGTGGCGCTGTTTCGTAATCCATGATGGTTGTTGTTTTTTGTTGTTTATAAAAAAGTTGTATAAAAATTGTTTGATAAGAATCGGTATTCAAATTGCCATTAGAAAATAATGCGACTATGGGCCGTAGTAAAAAAATGATAGTAATAAAAGCGCAAGCAAATAAACCCAAAGCTGTTATAATAAAATCGGCATAGTAACGCCCAATAGAATTACTAAAGTCAGTTAACATATCTATTCCAAATAAACCTGCAATTAGGCCATAGCCAATATCTATGCTGAGAATTAATAACATTAACCTAGATGTTTTACTTTGCCAACTCATGCTATATGATTGTATAATTGGAAGAGCTATTAATAGTGCAATGAGTGCAGGTAATGAAATTACAAGTGCTGCTATGTAACCTGCAAATAATACTCCGAGTATATAAATTCCAGGATTATCAGATAATAGAATAATGCTGCATACGCCAATAATGGTAAATAATGCCGTTAGTAACCACACACTAAAACTTATCCAAGAAGTTGTTATTAAATTTTTAATAATTAAAAGTGCTTTGTTTTTCAAAGTAAAAAAATAAAAAAAATCACTTTGTTGTTTTAATCATCTTTTCTAATGCAGTAATGTGCAGTTTAAATTCTTTCTCCCCATTTTTTGTAATAGAATATGTTGTATTTGTTTTGCGACCAATAAAACCCTTTTCAACTTTTATAATATTGTTTTCTTCCAAAGCTTTTAAGTGACTAGCCAAGTTGCCATCAGTAATTTCCAACAATTCTTTTAGGTCATTAAAATTTACTTCCTCATTTACCATCAGGGCACTCATTATCCCAAGCCGCACACGGCTATCAAAAAGTTTATTAAGATTGTTTATTGGGTTTAGCATAATCCTCTATATCATTAAAGTGTCAACCTGTTACACTCAATTTTTTAATTCTTATTAAATGGAAACTTTATTTTCTACAAAAACTCACAAAGGGAACTAACCTTCTTATTTGTGTTTTTTGGTGGAATGTATTTTACTTAATCTACTTTTATTACTTTATTTACTTATTTACTTTCTCTCATACTTCATCCACATATACACACCATACGCTATATGCATTACACCAAAACCCATAGCCCAAAAATATAAGCCATAGCCTACAAACCAAAGATTGATGATGCCTAAAATTATTTGTACATAACCTAAGTAACGAATTTCATCTAATGTATATTTACTAGCATTTATTAAACCAAGACCATAAAATATTAAACAGCCAGGTGCTACTAATCCAAACGTACCGTAGTGCAACATTCTAAATAAAAACAACCCGCCAACTGCCACAGGAATACTTACATTAATAAGTAAACGTTTAGCCGTATTACCCCAAATTGGTGTACCATCTTTTTTGCTTTTTAACCAAGTAAAAACGAAAGCACTAATAAATGCTGACACAAAAGTGGCTGCGGCTATCCAAAAAAGATAAGAGTTTGTGATAAACGAAAAATCATCTTGAAAATCCTTATTTAGATTTATTACAAAATCTTTGCGCCCAAATACATACGGATAGGCTACCCACGCACCTATAAGTGCACACAAACCTGCGCTAATACCACTTAAGCCACTAAGGCTAATAAACCTACTACTGCGCTCCATCATTTTTTTGATGTGCTGTAGGTCTTCTAAAGATTGTTGCTGTTCATTCATAAAAAGCACTTTGAAATACAAAGTAAAGGTAAAAAAATAATACAAACAACAAGTTTGCATTATTTTTTTAAATTTTATTTTAACACCATACTTTCCTTACTAAATTGCTTATAACTGAATGCTGCAGCAGCTAGGGCTAGCGCTATAAGCGATAAAACAATTACTGCATATTGTGCCATATTTATGGTGCCAGCAATAATTTCTTTGGTAGCCAAGGCAATATTTAAAATAGGAATAAAAGCCGTTTGCCAATTGAGCTCTACACCTGGTATCATGGCAAGCATTGCAGGAATTATGATGATAAAAGTCATTGGCGTAACCATCGTTTGTGCTTCTTTAAAACTTTTGGCTCGTATAACTATAGCAGAAAGTAAACCTGCAAAAAATATACTGAGCGGAATAAGCATTGCAAAAAGCATAGCAATAAATTTAGCACTTACCATATCATTTATTGTCGATAAAAAATCTGCTGGTATTTCTGGCAAAAATTTAAGCCCTAGTACCATACCCGCAATTGTCATAGAAGCAGCCGTGAGCCCAACAATAGAAATAGTAAGTATTTTGCCAATGAGTATTTGAAAACGAGATGCTGGCGATGATAATAATGTTTCCATTGTGCCTTTTTCTTTTTCGCCAGTTATTAAATCTATTGCAGGATACATGCATGCTGTAAAACAAAAAATAATAAAAATGTAAGGCAAAAAGCCACCAACTGTTTTACCTAGTTGTTCTTTTGCGGTTGCAATATCCACCTTTGTAATGTCAAATGGGGCAAGGGTTTCTGAAGAAATGTTTAATTTTTTTAAACGCTCATTTAATATTTGAGTTTTTATTGCCTCTAGCTTTTCAGAAATTCTACTCGATAATAAAAAGTTGGTGGATTTGTAATACAAATTCATTTTGCCAGATTTCATATCGTTTACATTGGCTAAAAATTCTGGTGCAAATTCTATCATGCCATCAAGGCTATCTTTTGCAATGGCATCTTTGCCAGTGACAACCGTAAAGTTGGTAAATAATTTTACGGTAGAATCTTCCAACTGCTTTTTTATATTTTCAGGATAACCAATGAGTGCAATTTTTAATTGTTTATTTTCTTCTTTATCCATCAAGGTTTTTTGCAACTTTGTTACGCCTACTAGTAATACTGGAACAATAAGTGCTGGGATAAGAATGGCCGAAATCAGTGTACGCTTATCTCTTAGCGTATCTTTTAATTCTTTTTTTAAAACGGTGAGTATGGTGTTCATTTAGGTTAGTTTAGAAAGTTTAGAAGGATTAGAAGTTTAGGAATTAAATTTATGAAGTTGCTGTAAGTTTAGATAGTAA
This sequence comes from Ferruginibacter sp., assembly GCA_043723285.1. GTDB lineage: Bacteria > Bacteroidota > Bacteroidia > Chitinophagales > Chitinophagaceae > Ferruginibacter. The sequence continues at coordinate 6,917 of JAYSOC010000003.1, forward strand.
ACTAAACTTCTAAACCCTAAACTTCTAAGCTTGCTCCTTTTACAATATCAATAAATGCTTCTGTTAATGATTGATGCGCAAATTCGGTTCTAAAATTTTTCATCGTATCATTATAAATTAAATTGCCTTTAGAAATAATGGCCAACTCATCGCAAAGTAAATCTACTTCGCTCATAATATGCGAAGAAAAAATAATGGTCTTGCCTTCTTGCTTGCATTGTTTTATTAATTCGATAATACTATTGGCAGTTATTACATCAAGTCCAGAAGTAGGCTCATCAAAAATAACAATGCTTGGGTCGTGTATCATACTGCGGGCAATAGATACTTTTTGTTTCATACCTGTGGACAATTGACTGATGCGTTTTTTAGAAAATTCATGAATACCCAACTGCGTAAAAAGCTTATCTTTTCTTAGCTCAAAAATCGTTTTATCCATACCATGTAAATCTGCAAAGTATTGCACAATTTCGCCTGGTGTAAGTCTGTCGTATAAGTTTGTAGAGCCTGTGAGAAAACCAATTTTGCTTCTCACTTTTTCTGCATTGTCTATAACACTTTCCCCACCTACAATAATATTGCCTTGAGTAGGTTTAAGAATGGTAGCAATCATGCGAAGGGTAGTGGTTTTGCCTGCACCATTGGCGCCAAGCAAAGAAAACACACTGCCTGGCGTGCAAGTAAAACTTACATTGTTTACTGCATTTATAGATGCCGCATTCGTTTGTAATTCTTTTTGCTGTTGCTTGCTAAGGTTGTATTGTTTGGAAATGTTTTGTACTTGAATCATATTGTTTAAAATAATATTGAATTAAAGTAAATGTGGATTTAATAATTTCAATGAAATCAGCTTATCGAAATCATTCGTATTTCTTGTAATTATAGTAAGGTCGTAAGATAATGCTGTAGCAGCTATTATTGCATCGGGTAATTTTATGCGGTTGTGTTTTCTAATAGCAGTGGTTTGATTAATTATGGCTTCGTCTAAATCAAAAATTAGCGAAGCGTTTACAAATGTTTCGGTAAGTAGTTGTTCTTCTGGCGAAGTAAAATTAAAACCAAGTAACTCTATTTTAGTGATAACAGAAATAATTGGTTGGTCATCTACTACTGTATGCAATAACTGCATTGCTTTTGGGGGCAATGCAGCTTTTAAGTAATATATGATGGTGTTTGTATCTAATAAATACATACTCATCTAAAATTGTTTTGTTAATCTTTCTTCCCATTCGTTTCTACTTTCCTTTACATAATCAAGCATTGCATCTGCAGTTTTACTAGACAGTTTTCCTGCCAATTCAGAAAGTTTTTGTTTAGGAGCTTCAATGGTTTTTTCTAGATTCTTTAAATCTTGATGTTTACGTGTTAGCATTTCCCATTCGTTAATAGGAATTAATACTGCCGTGTACCCACCATTTGCATCAGTAATATATTGTAGTGGCATTTCGAATTAATTTATTGTAGTATAAATATAGTAATTATTTTATAAAATTGTTTAAAGCCTTTGTTATTATTGCGCAAGCCTGTCTTATTTCCTCTTCATTTATATTTAATGGCGGACAAATTCTAAATGCATGTGCACAAAATAAAAACCAATCGGTAAAAACGCCTTGCTCAATAAGTGTATCTATTATTTTTTTATTGGTTTCAAAGCTATCAAACTCCACTGCCATCATAAGCCCTGCACTGCAAATATTTTTTATAGATTGATGTTGTAAGAGTGAACGAAATAAATTTTCTTTTTCAAAAACGCCGTCAATTAATTTATCATCTAATAAAACTTGTAACCCCGCTAAACCAGCTGCACAACTTACAGGATGGCCACCAAAAGTATTGATGTGACCAAGCACAGGATTGTGTGTAAACGAATCCATTATTTTTTTATCAGCAATAAAAGCACCAAGCGGCATGCCGCCACCAATCGCTTTACCAAGTAATAAAATATCTGGTACTACATTAAATTGTTCAAATGCCCACAAGCTACCATTACGCCCAAATCCGCACTGTATCTCATCTAGCACTAGTAGCGTACCTGTATTTGTGCAGCGCTCACGCAAGGCGAGCAACCAATTGTTTTGTGGTTTTAAAATGCCAGCTTCTGCTTGTATTGTCTCTGCAATTACACATGCGGTGCGTTCGGTAATGTTTTCTAAATCTTCAAAATTATTATAACGCAGTTGTAACACATCTGGCAGCAATGGGCGAAAAGCCTGTTGCCAATACTCGCTGCCCATTACACTTAGCGCACCTTGTGTGCTGCCATGGTAGCTATTTTTAAAAGAAATAATTTGTGAGCGATTGGTATATCGCTTGGCTAGTTTCATAGCGCCTTCTGTGGCTTCGCTGCCGCTGGCGGTGAAGAAAACGGAGTTTAATGTGGCAGGTAAATTATCCGTTAATGCTTTTGCATATTCTACTTGTGGGTTTTCTACTAGCTCGCCATACACCATTATGTGTAAGTATTTATCGGCTTGGTCTTTTATGGCTTGTACTACTTTTGGATGCCGATGCCCAACATTGCAAACGCTTATGCCTGCTATTAAATCGATGTATTCTTTTCCATCTGCATCCCACATTTTAGAGCCTTCTGCTTGTACAATGTTTAAGCATAAGGGTGCATCAGATGTTTGTCCTACATGATTGAGAAAAAGTTGGCGATTGGTCATGGGGCAAAGGTAGAGATAAGATTGAAGATGTTAGATTTGAGAATTAAGATTTTTATAAATGCACGAACTTGCTTTAATTATTATAACCAAAACTGGGAAAGATTAAATCTAGAAATAGAACAAATAAGTAGAAAAGCGATACTGAAATAATTAATGAAATTATTATACTTAGCAAGAAAGGGATTATATCTTCGTGATAAGATTTTTTGATTATAATATTTTCACTAGCGCCTTATAATTTCCAATATAATTTCATTAATAATGGGGTGAGGATGATTGCACCAATTATTAAAAATAGTATTAGTACAAGTATCAGAACAAACCCTGCTGCAATTGCTGCTTGTAATAAAATCATAATTTATTTTTTAATTGATGTTGCAAATCAAATATACAAAACTTCCCACTACATAAAATGGCGAATTGCCTCGTGCTTTATGAATTGCCTCGTGCTTTAGCACGAGGATAAAAATCGAAAACTGTATTTGGGCTTTAGCCCATTTTGCTTTTCGGCTTTAGCCACATCAAGATAATTTTTGCTTAGTAGAAATTAGTTTTAATTAAAGAATGTTATTTATAATCATATAAGAATGGCTAAAGCCGAAATACATTTTGGGCTAAAGCCCATACCCATTATATCTTCCTTCTCCGCCCTGAAGGGCGGAGCTATTCAAAATTTTATACTATTCAATAATTTGCTTCGACAATTTTATCTATTAAATAATCTACTTCATAATCTACTTCATAATCTATTACATAATCTATTGCATAATAAAAGCTGAAAAAAGATTCGCTGCTGAAACTAGCCCTGATAGAAGTGGATATCCTTTTGTGAGGTACGAACAAAAGATAGGAACGGATAGCAGGGATACAACTGTTCAACAAAGATTTTCTGCTCATGCTCCAAGGCCTCCCTAAATCCCTCCGAAGGAGGGACTTGAAATGCATTTTATAATTCTTTATACTTAGATTATTAATTGAAATTTTTAATAACTAATTTTGCAAAAAATAAAAATTATGGCTTTAATACTTCCTGTAAAAGGGGTTTCTCCAAAAATGGGTAATGATTGTTTTGTAGCGCCAAACGCAACAATAGTGGGCGATGTAGAGATGGGTAATGATTGTAGTGTATGGTTTAATGCAGTGATACGTGGCGATGTAAATAGTATTCGCATGGGTAATAAAGTGAATCTGCAAGATGGTGCGGTGATACATTGCACGTACGAAAAAACAAAAGTTTTTATTGGCAATAATGTGAGCATTGGGCACAACGCTATTGTACATGGTTGCACGCTTGCAGATAATGTGCTTGTGGGTATGGGCGCTATTGTGATGGATAATGTGCATGTGGGAACCAACTCTATCATTGCGGCGGGTGCAGTAGTTTTGGAAAATACGATTGTAGAATCTGGTTGTATTTATGCTGGTGTGCCTGCAAAAAAAGTGAAAGATATAAGCCAAGAATTAATTAGCGGAGAAATACATAGAATTGCCAATAATTATTTGATGTATAGTGGGTGGTTTAAAAAAGAGGACAAATAATCACAAGGTTCAAAACTTGAATATTGAGCATTGAAAATTGAAAATTGATTATTGAACATTAAATATTTTGCGTTTTAGAATGTTCAATAATCAACGCTCAAAAAACAATGCTCAAATAGAGAGTGGTAACCCTCTGAATTTAGCATTGTGTTGTACAATTTAAACTGCATTTTTTCGTTTTTACACTAGTTTCACACAAGTTATTACATTTGCAATATGAAAAAATTATTCTTACCAATAGCTATTATTGTTTTATTGAGCAGCTGTGCTATTTTTCAAAAGAAAGAAAAGTATGGTTGCCCAGGCGATGCTACAGGAAAAAGCCAAGAGCAAATAAGAGACGCCGCTGCTAAGAAAAAATATAAGGGTGGGAAGAAATTCTAAAAAGCCCTCTAAACCCTAATGCTGTTTATTTAAAAATTAAGAAAATAAAAAAAATTGAGCTATGAACTTAAAATAAGCACTTTGTAATTTCCTAAAAAAAATAAAACTCAATGGTTGAAGCAGATGTAAAGATTATCGAAAAATTAAAAGTATTTTTTCACAATAACACTTGCATTGTGCCCACCAAAACCAAACGTATTGCTCAGTGCTGCATTTACGGTTCTGTATTGTGCTTTGTTAAAGGTAAAATTGAGTTTGTTGTCTAGCTCAGGATCATCGGTAAAATGATTGATTGTAGGGGGAATAACATCTCTAGTTACAGCCATTATACAAGCCAATGCTTCTAATGCACCAGCAGCGCCAAGGCAATGACCAGTCATGCTTTTGGTAGCACTAATATTGAGGTTGTAAGCATGTTTGCCAAACACACTTAGTATGGCTTTAGTTTCAGCAATATCGCCAAGTGGCGTAGATGTGCCATGTACATTTATATAATCTATTTCAGAAGCTTGCATGCCTGCATCTGCAAGGGCCACGTTCATTACATTTTTAGCACCCAATCCTTCGGGGTGTGGGGCAGTTATGTGATGTGCATCGGCAGTAGCGCCGCCGCCAGCTATTTCGCAATAAATTTTTGCACCACGAGCAAGTGCATGCTCTAAATTTTCTAAAATAAGTACACCGGCACCTTCTCCCATTACAAAACCATCACGGTCTTTATCAAACGGACGACTAGCGGTTTTAGGGTCGTCGTTTCTTTCGCTCATGGCTTTCATGGCATTAAAACCACCACAACCAGCAGCGCTTATTACGGCTTCGCTTCCACCTGTAACAATAATATCTGCCTTGCCCAATCTAATGTTATCAAATGCATCTATAATAGCATTGGTGCTGCTTGCGCAGGCACTCACTACAGCGTAGTTTGGTCCACGAAAACCATGCTTCATAGATATTTGCCCTGCGGCAATATCCAATATCATTTTTGGTATAAAAAAGGGATTAAAACGAGGAGTACCATCGCCACTTGCAAAGTTCATTATCTCTTCTTGAAAAGTAATGAGCCCGCCAATGCCACTGGCAAAAATTACCCCCACTCTATCGGCATTGGCATTTTCGGTAGTAATGTTGGCATCTTTTACTGCTTCATCAGCAGCTATCATGGCAAACTGTGTAAAACGATCCATCTTTCTTGCTTCCTTGCGGTCAAGATAAACGGTGGGGTCAAAATCTTTTACCTCACAAGCAAAACGAGTTTTAAATTTTGCGGCATCAAATTGCTGAATCATATCGCAACCACTAACACCATCGGTGAGTCCCTGCCAATATTCTTCAACAGTTTTTCCTAGTGCAGTTAAAGCACCAAGGCCAGTAACCACTACTCTTTTTAAAGTCATAAAAAATTGCCTGTGAAAGTTAAAAATATCCCTACAGCCATGCCTGTAGGGATGAGAAATTACTTAGCGTTTTCTTCCAAATAAGTTACTGCCTGACCAACAGTAGTAATGGTTTCAGCCTGTTCATCAGGAATAGAAATATTAAATTCTTTTTCAAATTCCATGATAAGTTCTACGGTATCTAAGCTATCTGCGCCTAGGTCGTTGGTAAAAGAAGCTTCGGTAGTTACTTCTGCTTCATCTACTCCTAATTTATCAACGATAATTTTTTTTACTCTTGTAGCAATGTCTGACATGTTTGTAATATTTAGTTAATACGTTGCAAAAATATACTTTTTGGCAAAAAAACAATCAATTAATAAAATTTGTTTTGATATGTTTTTCATCAATTTACATTATCCAAAATAATTGATTCTTTCATTTTTTATTGTTTTGGAGCATGAGCAGCGGCTAAAAATGAACATTTGATTCCCGTTTTTCGTTCCAAGTTCTCCAAACCGCTGTTGGGGCTGAAGCCGCCAACAGGGTTTTCCAAACTTTCCACTTCAACCGGGGCTAGGCTCAGCAGAAAATCTTTGCTGAACCTTTATTATGTATTAAATAGAAGCGGATGACCGATTATATTATTTATTGAACTAGAAATCACGGTAGTACAAGGGTGCTTTTAAAATTGCGCTGCTTAAATTTGAGGTGACAGCTCTTTGAAAGTAATTTTTAGTTCAAAAGTCTGTTATGAGAGGTGTCACCTCTTGTGACGATTTCAATTGCGTCAAATACAACAATTCCGTTTCGGTAATAAAAAATTTACGTAAATTGTATTTCTTCCATACTCTTTATCATTAAAAACAGCATGCATGGCACTAAAACAAATAGACCACGGCACAAACGAATACTTACAAATGGTAAGTCTTAGGGATAATGTGCTGCGCAAACCCCTAGGACTTGGTTTTACCAAAGATGAATTACAAGCAGAAAAAGATGAAATTTTAATTGCTTGTATGGACGATGACGAAATGCTTGGTTGTTGTATGCTTGTAAAAATGGATAATGAAACAGTTCGTTTAAGACAAATGGCCGTGGCTCCAAATCTTCATGGAAAAGGCATTGGCGCATCTATCATGAACTTTGCAGAAAATTTAGCTAGAGATAAAGGCTTTAAAAAAATGACCATGCACGCAAGGGACACCGCTATTGGTTTCTATCGCAAATTTGGATATGATATAAAAGGCAATCAGTTTATGGAAGTAAATGTGCCGCATCATAAAATGGAGAAGGAGTTAAAATAGATGTTAGATTTGAGATATAAGATTTAAGATTGGTTTTAACTCAGGTGTTATTCATTTTCTTTAGTCACCTCATAAAATAAAGGATTAAAAATTGAGCATTAAGTTTGCATCAGGGCAATTTTTTAAATATTTTTCTAAATCTTTTATACTGCATACGCCAGGGTAATCGCCTTCTTTAATGCCCATATCTTCTATAATTTGAAAATGCAAATGTGGTGGCCAATCGCCGTTTTCATTTGGCATGCCAAAATGCCCAATAATTTCTCCACGGGTTATAAATTTCCCCCTACGCATTGTTTCTAAATCGGCTAAAGATAAATGGCCATACAAAGTAAAAAATGCAGTGGTTTCTAAATTGTGTTGTAGAATAACAGTAGCACCATAATCGCCAAAATTATCGTTGTAAGCAAAACTGTGTACCATGCCGCCCATGGGCGCAAAAACTGGCGTACCTGCTTCTCCCCATATATCTACACCCAAGTGTAATGTACGTGCTTGCTCGCCTGCAAAGAGTTTGCTGCGGGTATAAAATGTACGATTTTCGTTATAACCACCAATGCCAAAGCGTGCATTTGCTTGTTGTAATTTATTATTTACCCATGCAGAAAATTTTGTGGTATCGGCAATTAAATCTGTGGTAATTTCTTTATTGGCTTCGGTAAAATCGAATGGGATGATGCTGTCTTTTTCCTTATCTAATTTTAAGATAGGGTGAAAGGTTGGTTTGTGTTTTTTTAGTATGGCGGTGAGGTTGTGGTTCATTGGTGTAAGGTAAGATATTTTTTTGCTAAGAAGATTTTTTTGCCGGTAAGTCGGAAAGGCGTTTTCTTTTACCGTCTTATCGACTTTTCGGCGGTACAACAAATAAAGGCGGTAAGGTTTATTTTGCTTCGCAAAATTTGGTTACCGCAAAGAACACAAAGGAAATACAACACAAAGAACACGAAGATAACCTTGTGTTCTTTGTGAAAACCTTTGTGAACTTAGTGGTTAAATTTATACTACCACATTTATCATCCTACCCTTTACAAAAATAAATTTCTTTACCTCTGCTCCTTCCATCCATTTTAAAATAACCTCGTTGCTAAGCACTGCTGCTCGTGCTTCTTCTTCGGTGGCTTCGGTAGGTAATGTAACCGAACTGCGCATTTTGCCATTTATAGAAACAGGATATTCTTTGGTAGCTTCTACTAAATATGATTCATTAAGTGTTGGATATTTTGCATCTAAAATAGAACCCTCGCAATCCAATGCCGCCCACAACTCTTCTGCAATATGCGGTGCATATGGTGTAAGCAAAATAAGTATTTGAGATAAAATTTCTTTCTTATAACATTTAGCATCTGCCAATTCATTTACCGAAATCATAAAGGCAGCTACTGCGGTGTTGTAAGAAAAATTTTCGGTGTCTTGCTCTATTTTTTTGATGGTTTTGTGTAATATTTTATACTCTGCATCTGTTGGTTTTTCATCCACCCATTTTGGCTCGCCACCTGAAACCTCACCCGACCTCTCCAAAGGAGAGGGGATTACATCCGTATAAAACAACCTCCATAATTTTTTTAAGAAACGATGTACACCTTCAATGCCCTTTGTATCCCACGGTTTGCTTTGCTCTACTGGGCCAAGGAACATTTCGTACATGCGGAAGGTGTCGGCGCCGTAGTCGTTGCATAAGTCAACTGGGTCAACTGTATTGTAATAACGCTTGCTCATTTTTTCAACGACGCTGCTACAGATATATTTTCCACCTTCTAATATAAATTCTGCATTAGCATATTCTCCATTTTTCCATTTTTTAAATGCTTCGATATTTAATTCGACACCATCTACAATATTGACATCGCAATGAAGTGCATCAATTTGGACGAATGAAAAATTATAGTTGTTCAATAAAGACATGGCATATTCATTTTCTTTACTCAGTCTTTTGGCTAAAGCAAATGGTCCTTTTTGTTTAGCAATATCATCTGAAATAAAACCATAAGAAACAAACATTGGCTCCGATTCAAATGGAATAGATGGAGTATCAATGTGGTGCCCTGATAATTTTATTCGATGTACTAACCTACTACTCCCCTGTATCATCCCCTGATTTACCAATTTCTTAAACGGTTCTTCAAAGCCAATATAACCTAGGTCGTACAATACTTTTGTCCACATGCGGCTGTAGAGCAAATGCCCTACTGCATGCTCCGTGCCGCCTACATATACATCTACTTGGTTCCAATAATC
>JAYSOC010000004.1:0-2515 GCA_043723285.1 Ferruginibacter sp.
TTTATTGTAACATCTCCACTTATGCAAGATGTATATGAGTCGCAAATACCTGATTATAGTGGGTATTTGAAAAGGAAGGTAGTAGTTTAGATGATGGTACTCTCTAAAAACCATCTACTGCATTTACAACTATTCCAAAGCCAGCAGGTGATTATTTAATATTCAAATATAAACAACGCTATCAATTACAGAATCGATCTTATGCACAAGCATACTGTATGTTTATTTTAAAAATTATTTTTGGCTTTCCACAAATGACAAATGGGAAATTCGTCACAAGGCTTTTATGCATGCGTGTTTTCAGCCATGGGAATTTAAAAATATAGTTGAATTTTTTATAATCCACTTATAGTTAAACCAATTTGTACGAGCTTGGTGTCTGGCGCTACACCATCTTTAAAAATACTTGTAAGGCCATATGAGCCATACAAACTAAAATTGCCATAACCCACACGGGCAGTAGCAGCTATTCTTGTACCATTAAAATATGCTTTTGAAGATTCTTTTACAGCAAGTGCATTAATTTTTGTACCTGCAGAATTTTGCAATGTTTTACCTTTTGTATGTGCGCTAAGTAATGTTCCTAATTTTAAACCTATTGCTATTTTTATAGCTTTGTTAGGATTAGATGGATCTGACGTAAATCTTAACTCTAATGGAATTTCTAAATAAGCAGTTGCCAATTTGTATTTTTTATAATTATTGCCTGTATCTGTTCTTAAAAAAGGCAATTTTGATTTAGTAGCAGCAATATCTACTTCCATTTTTTTGAAATAAATATTACTTGTCCCGATACCAATACCCGCTGCTATACTAAATTTCGGACTATTTTTAAATTGCTTATCATACATTACATATACATTGGCGCTGCGGTTAAATCCTTTAATGTAAGTCTTTACTGTGTCGGCTGTACCAGTCCATATATTTGTACCTACCTGAAACATAAAATGATCTGCTGCACGGTCCGTTATTGTCTTAGCTTTTTTAGTATTTGATTGGGAGAATGCGTTAATGGAAACCATCACAGCAAAAAGTACAATTGATATTTTTCTCATAAAAAGTTCTTAGCTCGCAAAAATACTTGTACGAGGGGTTAACGAAAGGTTAAACATTATAAAAAAACAGTTCCGATATATGTATCGGAACTGCTTTGTGTGGGCCCACCTGGGCTCGAACCAGGGACCACCTGATTATGAGTCAGGTGCTCTAACCAACTGAGCTATAGGCCCTTTCTTATAATAAAAAGTTTTTACAAACAATCTATTTTTGAAGAAGGATTGCAAAAGTAAGCAAATTCGGATATTTGCAAAAATATAAATAGAAAATAATGGCAGAATTAAAGAATATCATCTTCGATTTGGGTGCAGTGCTTATAAATATTGACTATAAAAAAACAGAAAGAGCTTTTATTGCATTAGGGTTTGAAAATTTTGAAGCTATGTATTCTCAATTTACTGCAGATGCTATTTTTGAAAAATTAGAAACGGGCAAGATTAGCAATGAAGATTTTTATGATCAACTTATTTCTTTAAGCAACAATAAAATAACAGCAGAACAAATAAAAACTGCTTGGAACGACATTATACTCGATTGGCGTATAGAAAGTTTAGATTTTTTAGAAACACTATCACCAAAATACAAACTCTTTTTATTGAGTAATACCAACGCTATTCATCATGAGTATTTTCACAATAGCCTCAAATCCGAAACTCAAAGAACAGAAATAGATAGCTTATTTACAAAAGCATATTACTCACACGAAATACATTTTAGAAAACCAAATGCAGATATTTTTGAATTTGTAGCGAAGGATGCGAAAATAAATATGGAAGAAACATTGTTTATAGATGATTCTAGTAACAATATTGACACGGCAAAATTATTAGGCTTTAAAACACATTTGCTTTTGGCTAATGAGCGAATTGAAAAGTTAGACTATGATAATTATTAAAACAACTTTACCCTTTGCGCCAAAAACTTTTCTCTAATAATATTTTCTACTGGCACATCTTTAAGTTTACTTTCTATCCATGAAATGACATCTAAGTAAACAAACGCCCTGGTTTCAAAGCGGTTTTGCTCTTGCGCCTTTAGTTTTAGTAATAATTGTTGTAAGGCTGGTTTTATATCTTTTGGTTCTACATGAAACGATGTGCGAAGAAAGTTAAAAATTTCTTCTTCTACCATACTCATGTTTTCCATTTTTGCCATAAAGCGATAAACCGATTTTATGAGGTACTCAATTAGAGTATAATTGCCCAATTCGTAATGCGCTATTAATTGTAACAAGCGACTGTAACATTGTAAATCCGTTCTTAGGTCAACTTTCCAGTTAATAATTTTATTTAAGTAATCTATAGCTGTGCTACTATCACCGCTGCCAAAATACAAAGAAGCAATTTTATAATAAAAAATAAGTACCCGATGTTTATCCAAATACATGTCAAATTCATCCAACTGCTTTATCAATGCGGGTATCATGGCCAAGCCTTCAGTAAAAGTACCTTCGGTAAAA
>JAYSOC010000005.1:0-2509 GCA_043723285.1 Ferruginibacter sp.
TTTAGTATAATTTAGCGACGCTGAATCTATTTTTAAATTTAATACCCAACATGAAAAAAATATTATTCTCCTTTGCAACTTTAATTGTTATTGTTTTATTAAATGCTTGTTATTACGATAAAGGAGATTTATTGTATCCATCTAAAAGTAGCAATTGTGATACTACAGCTGCGGTTTCTTATAGTTCAAAAGTAGTACCTATTTTAACTACACAATGTTACAGTTGCCATGTAGGTGCAAGTGCAGGTGGTGGTATTGTAATGGGTACACACGCTACAGATAAAGCAACAGCGGTAAATGGAAAATTATTTGGCAGTATAAATCATTCATCTGGCTTTTCGCCTATGCCCAAAAGTGCTGCAAAAATGAATGTTTGCGATATTGCAGCCATAAAAAAATGGATAGACGCAGGAAGCCCTAATAACTAAAAAAATAAGCATATCATTTTGAAAAGAAAAAGCACAAAATATTTTCTATTAGCACTGCTCGTTATAGGAGGAGCAATTGGCATATATGGTTATAAAGAATATAACCGTACAGCAAAAGATATTGAAACCATTACACCCTCATTTATTATTTCTAGCGAAGCTTTAATTAATGATTTTACTAATAATGATTCAATAGCAAATGCAAAATATTTAGGCAAAACAGTTGCAGTAAATGGCAAATTAAAAGCCATAGATAAAGATGAAAATGGATTTTTTACAATCGTTTTGGGAGATACCACTTCATCTACAAGTGTGCGCTGTAGTATGGATAGTGCACATAATAACGAAGCTATAAATTTAAAAGAAGGAACGCCAATAAATGTAAAAGGTATATGCACAGGCTACAATAAAGATGAAATGGGCTTAGGCTCAGATATTATTTTAAACCATAGTTGCATAAATAAAACCCAATAATTTAAAACTCCACTAAAAAACGAACATGAAAAAAATCATTTTATTTTTAAGCTTAACGGCTATTGCAAACATAACATTTGCACAAGGCAAATATTTTACAAAAACTGGTAAAATAGATTTTGATGCTACCGTTGCAAAATCGCCTGAAGATATTAAAGCTGTGAATAAAAGTACTACCATGATAATAGATACTAAAACTGGCGGTATGGAGTTTCTTGTTTTAATGAAAGGATTTGAATTTACAAGATCATTAATGCAAGAGCATTTTAATGAAAACTATGTGGAGAGTACAAAATTTCCTAAAGCTCAATATAAAGGAGTAATTGTTGATAATGCATCGGTAAACTATAGCAAGGACGGTGTTTACAAAGTAAAAGTAAAAGGAAAGCTTACCATGCATGGTGTTACAAAAGATACAGAATCGGATGGGGTAATAACTGTAAAAGGGGGGAAAATTACCGCTACTTCTACTATTCTAGCATCATTAGCAGATTATAAAATTGTTGTGCCTACTTTGGTAGCAGATAAAGTAGCCAACGCTGCTAAAATAAATATTACCTGTGCATTAGAGCCTTTAAAAAAATAATCGACTCAACCCGTTAATTACATCTCATAAAAATATTGAATGAAAAAAGTTTTTTATAAAATTGTGTTGCCTACGATTTTAATTTTATTTTCTTTTAAAATACAAGCTCAAGAATTATTAGATCTTTTAGGTGATGAAAAACCAAAAAAAGAATTTGTGAAAAATGCTTTTAAGTCCACCAGAGTTATAAATGGTCACTCCATAGAATTTCTTTCGCCAGGCACTATGGATTTAAGAATATTGCACCGCTTTGGATTATTAGACCAAGGAGCAAAAAACTTTTATGGTTTAGATCAAGCTACTATGCGCCTTGGTTTTGATTTTGGTATTTTACCTAACTTAATGGTGGGTGTGGGAAGAAGCACTTACAAAAAAGAAATAGATGGTTTTGTAAAATATGGCCTTATACGACAATCTACTGGTAGCCACAGTTTTCCAATAACTATAACCGGCGTAGCAGGTATGACAGTAAATACATTACCATTTGCAGATACTTCTATAAAAAACTTTTTCACTTCTAGACTGGCGTATTATTTTCAAACAAGTATTGGACGAAAATTTAGTGAAGCCTTTACTTTACAAATAACACCAACAATGGTTCATAACAATCTTGTACCATTTGAATCTCAACCCAATAATGTTTACTCTATTGGTTTTGGTGGTAGATATAAGTTTACAAAACGTATGGCATTTACTTGGGATTATTTTTATTTAATAAATGGTATTGAAGAAAAAGTAAATTACAACCCGCTTGGGCTTGGTGTAGATATTGAAACTGGTGGCCACGTTTTTCAATTGCATTTTTCAAACTCTACAGGTATGAACGAGCGTGCTTTTATAACAGAAACAACAAACACATGGGGCAAAGGAGAAATAAGATGGGGATTCAATTTATCAAGAGTATTTCAAATAAAGAAAAATAAAAAAGCGCTCTAAATAATTTATATTTGTAACTATTCAGTTCCAAAAGTAGCTATTTTATGTAATGCGTATAAAACATTATTTCCATTTTTGATTGATG
>JAYSOC010000006.1:0-16359 GCA_043723285.1 Ferruginibacter sp.
TAATTACGAAAAGCCAGCCATTAAATGGGGAATGAGTATAGATTTGAATACTTGTACTGGTTGTAGTGCTTGCGTAGTGGCATGTAATGCAGAAAACAATGTGAGTGTAGTTGGAAAAATACAAGTACAACGTGCACACGAAATGCATTGGTTGCGTATTGATCGTTATTTTACAGGTGATGTAGAAAATCCGGATGTTATTTTTCAACCGATGATGTGCCAGCATTGCGATAATGCGCCTTGCGAAAACGTTTGTCCGGTAGCAGCTACAAACCACAGCAGCGAAGGATTGAACCAAATGACATATAACAGATGTATTGGTACAAGATATTGTGCAAATAACTGTCCATATAAAGTTCGTCGTTTTAACTGGTTAGATTATACTGGAGCAGATAGTTTTGCAGATAATCAAAAACCTTTGATTGGAACAGATATGAACGAAGTGGTAATGCAAATGAATGACGACCTTACGAGAATGGTATTGAACCCGGATGTAACGGTTCGTAGCAGAGGTGTTATTGAAAAATGTTCTTTCTGTGTACAACGCTTACAAGAAAATAAATTGGAAGCAAAGAAACAACAAGACCCATCTCTCGTACGTAATGTAAAAGTGGCTTGTGCGCAGGCTTGCCCTAGCAACTCTATCACTTTTGGTAATGTGAACGATAAAGAAAGTGAGATTTATAAAACAAGAAAAGTGGATCAAGCAAATCGTACTTTTTATGTAATGGAGCAATTGCACGTATTGCCTAATGTGAGTTATTTGGCAAAGATTAGAAATACAGATAGAGAGGTGAATAATGGTAATGAAAGAGAGCATCATGGTGGCGGACATCATGAAGGAGCGGCAGAACATAAAGCAGAAGGGCATAACGAAGCTGGCGCAGAGAAAAAAGTAGAAGCGGGAGCACATCATTAATAGATTGGAGTAATTTATAAAAGCTGATTGCGTTAAACCAATCGGTTCGATAAAAGATGAATATAGATATACTGTTGAACGGAGCGTCGCCAATGAAGATGAACATAGCTGCTTCTTTGTTCGGACAAAAAAATTGAAGAATATAAATAAGATAAAAGTTTAGAAAGGTGCAAGTTTAAAATCTTGTGTCTAATACCTGCCTTTCGGCAGACAAGTCTAAAATCTAAAAAGAATATGTCATTACTAAAATACGAATCGCAACTAAGGGAACCATTGGTGAGTGGTAATAAAAATTATCACCAAGTAACGGAAGATATTATTGGTCCCATAGAGATGAAGCCAAGCAAGCTTTGGTACATTGGTTTTTATATCAGTGTAGCATTGTTGTTGTTTGGTGTGTACAGCATTTATCGTGAGGTAACTTATGGTATTGGCCAGTGGAATTTGAATAAAACCATTGGTTGGGGTTGGGATATTACCAACTTCGTTTGGTGGGTAGGTATTGGTCATGCTGGTACACTTATTTCTGCTATCTTATTATTGTTTAGACAAGGCTGGAGAACGGGTGTAAATCGTGCTGCAGAGGCGATGACGATTTTTGCGGTAATGTGTGCAGGACAGTTTCCGATATGGCATATGGGTCGTGTGTGGATGGCGTTTTTCGTATTGCCTTATCCAAATACTCGTGGGCCGCTATGGGTAAATTTTAACTCACCATTGTTGTGGGACGTGTTTGCGATATCAACTTATTTTACCGTTTCATTATTATTTTGGTACTCTGGTTTGTTGCCAGATTTTGCAACGGTGAGAGATAGAGCAAAAACAAAATTCCGTAAAATGATGTACGGTGTTGCAGCCTTTGGTTGGACGGGTAGTACAAAGCATTGGCAGCGTTTTGAATCTTTATCATTGGTACTTGCAGGTTTGAGTACACCGCTTGTATTGTCTGTACATACGATTGTATCTTTTGACTTTGCTACATCGATTGTGCCTGGTTGGCACACAACAATTTTTCCGCCATACTTTGTAGCAGGTGCTGTATTTTCGGGTTTTGCAATGGTACAAACGCTATTGATTATTGTAAGAAAAGTATTGAACCTACAAGATTATATTACGCTTGGGCATATCGAAAAAATGAATAAGATTATCGTAACCACAGGTAGTATTGTGGGTATTGCTTATTTAACCGAATTGTTCATTGCATGGTATGGTCAGAACCCTTATGAGCTTGCAGCCTTTTTTGAAAACAGAGGGAATATTTTTAGCCCTTATGGATGGAGTTATTATTTGATGATGTTCTGTAACGTGGTTTCGCCACAGCTTTTCTGGAGCAAAAAATTGAGAAGAAATATTACGGTTACTTTCTTTATGAGTATTATCGTAAACATTGGTATGTGGTACGAGCGTTTTGTAATTATTGTTACATCGGTGTATAGAGATTTCTTACCATCGAGTTGGAGTACATATTACAGCCCTAGTATTTATGAAATAGGTTTCTATTTGGGTACGTTTGGTTTGTTCTTTACTTGTTTCTTCTTATTTGCAAAATATTTCCCTGTGATAGCAGTTGCCGAAATTAAATCGGTATTGAAAACAACAGGCGATAATTATAAAATGAAGATGACGGATATTGATAGGCAAGATGCAGAGAAATTTTATATAGAGGAAGTGGAGCATGCGCATTAAAAACAATTTGCAAATGTGCAAATTGGCAAATGTGCAAAATGAGTGCGTGCAAATTGAATTGAAATAACAAATCCCGAAGGGGTTTAATTTGAGTAACCATGGGAGAAACACATGGAAAAAAATAATCTATGAGTGGAATTAAAAAATTTGTGGTAGGGTCGTTTGATGATGAAGCGGTGCTTTTTCCTGCGATAAAAAACGTAAGAAAAGCTGGCTACAAAATTCATGATGTGTACACACCGTTTCCTGTGCACGGGCTAGACCATGCAATGGGCTTAAGAGAAACAAGCATTCATACTGCTGGTTTTATTTATGGCATTACTGGTACTACAACTGCGCTTACTTTTATTAGTTGGGTATTTACACACGATTGGCCATTAAATATTGGTGGCAAACCACACTTTGCATTACCAGCATGGATTCCAATTACGTTTGAGCTTACGGTTCTTTTTGCAGCGGTTGGTATGGTACTTACATTTTGTTATTTGTGTCAATTATCTCCGTTTGTAAAAAAGCATCATTTTAGTACACGCTCTACCGACGATCATTTTGTAATGGTAATAGAGTGTACCGATAAAACAAACGAAAGCGAATTGCAATCGTTTATGCAAAAGGCTGGTGCATTAGATGTAAATACACAAGTAGCAGAAACAGGATGGTGGCTTGGTAGATATGATAAAGAACAAAAATTATACAGAGAAGAACTGGGTTATTAATTAATGATGAATAATTTTTTAAAGGATAATTGATAATATTTTAGATGAAAAAATTTACTTACATAATTGCAGCACTTGTTTTGGGTGTAACCGTATTCAGCGGTTGCGATGGAGTGCGCCGTGAGCCAGGGAAAATTTACATGCCCGATATGGCTTATAGCCGTGCATACGAAAGTTATGCACCTAGAGATAGTGCAAAGTTTACGATGGATATGTACAACAAAGGCGGAGATAAAATTTTCTACAATAATGTGCCGGCAGCTGGTACTATTAAAAGAGGAGAATTGTTTCCTTACACATTGCCAAATGATAGCAATGGTTATAAACTTAGTGCTACAATAAAAAACCCTTACGATACTATTTCTTTTAGCAAAAATCAAATGGCTGAGGCAGGAAGGTTGTATAATATTAATTGTGGTATTTGTCATGGAGCAACGGGTGTAGCAAATGGCCCAATTGCAACAGGTGGTTATGTTGGCGGAGTAGCAAATCTTACTGGTGATGCCTATGTAAAAATGGCTGATGGTACTATGTTTCATTCTATCACTTATGGAAAAGGGGTAATGGGAAGCTATGCATCACAGGTTACAAGAGCACAACGTTGGATGATAGTAAAATACATTAGAACATTGCAACCAAAAGCAGACGCTACTAAAAAGGCAGACAGTGCCATGGTAGCAAAAAAATAAATATTAAAAAGAACAAAAGCATTTACACAAAATAATTTTTAGATGACTAACAATTTTGAATTACCGAGTAGCTTTAAAAAATGGACATGGGGTCTTATCGTAGCAGGATTGCTAGCGGTGCTCTATGGGCTTATTGCTTTTCATCCTTTTACTCAATCGGCTACAGTACATGGGCATGGAGATAACAGTACAAGATTTTGGGCAGTGTTACTTCAAAACAGCGTGTATTTTTTGTTGGTTGTAAATGCATCTATGTTTTTTATTTGTGTAACTACATTGGCGTTGGGTGGCTGGCAAGTGGCCATGAGGAGAGTGCCAGAGGCTATTTCAAGCGTAGTACCTATACTTGGTGGTATTACATTTTTAATTTTATTGGCTATAGTTGTAGGTGGTCGTACAGATATTTATCAGTGGTTAAATCCTGAACTTTATAAAGAAGGTTCTCCGCAATTTGATAAAATATTAAATGGTAAGCATGGTTTTTTAAATCCAACTTTCTTTTTGGTATGGTCAGCTTTGGCAATATGTTTATGGGCTTGGCTTGGGCATAAAATGCGTGCACTAAGTTTAAAAACAGACGATGCGCCAATGGATTTTAAAGAAGCAAAATCTTGGATGGATACCAATTTTACGGTAGCATCTTTTTATGTAGTATTTTTTGGCTTAACAGTAGCATCTACCGTGCCATGGTTTTGGTTAATGAGTATAGATGCACATTGGTACAGTACCATGTATAGCTGGTACACATTTGCAAGTACGTTTGTATCGGGCATGTCGCTCATAGCCATTTTTGTTATTTACTTAAAAAATAGAGGCGAGCTAGAATATGTTACTGAAGAGCATTTGCATGACGTAGCTAAATTTATGTTTGCGTTTTCTGTATTTTGGACCTACTTATGGTTTAGCCAATACATGCTTATTTGGTACAGTAACCAACCGGAAGAAACTAGGTATTTTATAGATAGAATTGGCACGGCAGAAAAGAGTGGTCCGTATCATGGAATATTCTTTTTAAATCTGATTATAAATTTTCTTGCACCGTTATTAATATTAATGAGAAAAGGTTCTAAAAGAAATTGGACAGTAGTAACCTTTATGGCTGTGCTTATTATTTTTGGACATTGGATAGATTTTTTTCAAATGATAATGCCAGGAACAATGAGAGAAAATGCGCAATTATTGCCTTTTGAATTTGGAGTACCTTGTTTATTTATTGGAATAATATTGTGGGGTGTTGGTAGGTATTTTACCAAACATTCTTTGGTGCAAAAAAATCATCCTTTCTTAAAAGAGAGTATGATACATTTTACGTAAGTAAATTGTAGAAGTAAAAAAAAATGACATTGAGATTTTTTTTACGTAATTAAATTATAAAAGGAGCAAAATGTTGTCGATTGTTAATATCGATCGTCAAAAAAATAACAAACATGAAAGAAGTATTTATTATAGCAGTTATTGTAATGATTTATATAGTCATTTTTCAAATTGCAAAAGCGAGTGAATATGTAAGCGTACTAAAAGGCGAAGACAAAACCCGTAAACAAACCAACAAAATAAATGGGTTCTTACTAGTGGCTTTTTTGGTATTTGGTTTAATAGGCGTTTATGTTTGCAACGAATGGTTTTTTAATAAAACATTATTTGTACAAGGCTCGGCATCAAAAGAAGGAGAGAAGATAGATTTTATGCTTTACTTAACCATTGGCGTAACTGGGATAATATTTATCATTACACAAATTTTATTATTTTGGTTTGCATTTAAATATCAAGAAAAAGAAGGCAATAAAGCATTTTTCTTTCCGCACAATACAAAGTTAGAATTGCTTTGGACAACTGTGCCGGCAATATTCTTAACCATACTAGTTGTGTTTGGTTTAATAAACTGGTTTAAGATGACGGGTAATCCCCCCGACAATGCAGTGCAAGTAGAAATAACTGGTCATCAATTTGCATGGGAAATGCGTTACCCGGGAAAAGATGGTATTCTTGGAAAAAAAGACTACAAAAAATACAATACTCCATCTGGCAATATTTTAGGCGTAGATTTTGAAGATGTAAATAGTTTGGATGATTTGCATACGAACGAAATGCATTTGCAAGTGAATGTACCAGTAAAGTTGGTTATTAATGCCATGGATGTGATACATGATGTGGGATTAAATCATTTTAGAATGAAGATGGATGCTGTGCCTGGTATTCCAACAACTTTGTGGTTTACGCCACAATATACTACGGAGCAAATGAAGGTGCGTACAGGTAATGCAAATTTTGTGTATGAAATAAGTTGCGATCAAATGTGTGGCGCTGGGCATTTTTCTATGAGAGGAGTTATAGTGGTAGAAGATGAAGTTTCATATAAAAAATGGTTAGCATCGCAAACACCAGAATATTATACGTTGTTTAAAAAGACGCCGCCAGGGGCTCTTGATACATTAGCAGGAAAAGGTTTGGTAACAGCGGCTTTAACAGACGTGAAAAAATAATTAGTACAATTAAAATCTAAAGATATGAGCAGCGCAATAACACTAAATGAGGCATCGATTGGGCATATTGCACACCATGATGATGCGCATCACGGGGAACATCACCATAAAGAAACCTTTATTTCTAAATACGTTTTTAGTTTAGACCATAAAACGATTTCTAAACAATTTTTGGTAACAGGAATTATTTGGGCAATTGTAGGGGGTTTATTTTCTGTATTATTTCGTTTGCAATTAGGATATCCAAATAGCACTTTTCCTTGGTTAGAAGATTTATTGGGTCATTGGGCAAAGGGTGGAAAATTGCAACCCGAATTTTATTATGCCCTTGTAACTATGCACGGAACCATTTTGGTTTTCTTTGTATTAACCGCAGGATTGAGCGGAACTTTTTCAAATTTTTTAATTCCGTTGCAAATTGGTGCAAGAGATATGGCATCGCCATTGCTTAATTGTATGAGCTATTGGTTTTTCTTTATGGCTTCTATTGTAATGGCATCTTCTCTATTTGTACAAACAGGCCCTGCAAGTGGTGGTTGGACAGTTTATCCGCCATTGAGTGCATTAGGCGATGCATCATCGGGTAGTAAGATCGGTATGGATTTGTGGTTGGTGAGTATGGCATTGTTTATTGTATCTTCTTTATTGGGTGGATTAAATTATATAACAACCGTTTTAAACATGCGCACAAAAGGTATGAGCATGACGAGAATGCCATTAACCATTTGGGCGTTCTTCTTCACAGCTGTGCTTGGTGTATTGTCTTTTCCAGTATTATTATCGGGTGCAATATTGTTGTTGTTTGATAGAAATTTAGGCACAAGTTTTTTCTTAAGTGATATTGTTGTAGCAGGAAAAATTTTGCCAAACGAAGGTGGTAGTGCTATTTTATTTCAGCATTTATTTTGGTTCTTAGGTCACCCAGAAGTGTATATTATTTTATTACCAGCCATGGGTATGAGCTCCGAAATACTTTCGGTAAATAGTCGTAAACCAATCTTTGGTTATATGGCTATGGTGGGTTCTATGTTTGCTATTACAATTCTTGCATTCTTAGTATGGGCGCATCATATGTTTGTAACAGGATTGAATCCTTTCTTGGGTGCGTTCTTCGTATTACTTACTTTATTAATTGCTGTACCATCGGCCATTAAAGTATTTAACTGGCTTACTACTTTATGGAGAGGAAATATTCGTTTTACACCTGCTATGTTATTTGCAATTGGTTTTGTGAGTTTGTTTATTAGTGGTGGTCTTACCGGTATTTTCTTGGGTAACTCTGCACTAGATATTCACTTACACGATACCTATTTTGTTGTAGCGCATTTTCATATTGTAATGGGTGTGGCATCTTTCTTCGGCATGTTTGCTGGTGTGTATCATTGGTTTCCTAAAATGTTTGGAAGATATTTAAACAACACTCTAGCATATATTCATTTTTGGATTACCATAGCGGGTGCATATTTAATTTTTTGGCCGATGCATTACGAAGGTTTGGCAGGTATGCCTCGTCGTTATTATGATTTTCAAAATTGGGAATCGTTTAAAATGTTTGGCGGCTTAAATGAGTTTATAAGTTTTGTAGCATTAATTGTATTTGCTGCACAATTATTATTTGTAATAAACTTTTTTTATAGCATTTGGAAAGGAAGAAAAGTAACCACGTTGAATCCGTGGGGTGCTACTACTTTGGAGTGGACAACACCACTTCGCCCTGGACATGGTAACTGGCCCGGCGAAATACCAGAAGTACATCGTTGGCCATACGACTATGCTAGAGAAGGGAAAAATGGAGAAGATTTTATTGCACAAAATGTACCTATTGGGGATGATGAGGAGAAACATTAATAATTAGCTAATTTGCTGATGTGCTAATTTGCTAATTCCAAAATGGCAAAAAAGCTATTCAGTTTTAAGATGAATAAAATAGAAAATACAACCATAGCTGGATCGAAATCTTTTGCATTGGCAAGCAAAGTGAAAGATTATTTTCAGTTGATAAAATTCACGTTGAGTTTTATGGTAGTGTTTAGTACAGTTGTTTGTTTTTTAATAGCACCGTATGAAAAAGCAGGATTTGTTTATCATCCGATAATTTTAGTTCTTTTACTTTTTGTAGCAGGTTTGTGTATTACGGGTAGTGCAAATACCATTAATCAAGCATTGGAAAAAGATACCGATGCATTGATGGCCCGTACAGCTAAACGACCTATTGCAAGTGGGCGCATGAGTGTAACCGAAGGGTACATTTTTGCAGCTATTACCGGTGTGATTGGAGTAGGCATGATGTGGTATTT
Source organism: Ferruginibacter sp. (assembly GCA_043723285.1). Taxonomy (GTDB): domain Bacteria; phylum Bacteroidota; class Bacteroidia; order Chitinophagales; family Chitinophagaceae; genus Ferruginibacter. The sequence continues at coordinate 8,791 of JAYSOC010000006.1, forward strand.
TTTTAATTTTAGTAGTGCGATGGTAGGGCTAGCAAGTTTATTTATTTATGGGTTTATTTATACGCCTTTAAAAAAAGTAAATTCGATAGCGGTGTTGGTAGGTGCAATACCAGGTGCTTTGCCCTGCTTGATTGGTTGGGTAGCGGCCACCGATAATTTTAGTGTGGCTGGTTGGGTATTATTTGGTATTCAATTTTTATGGCAGTTCCCGCATTTTTGGGCTATTGCTTGGCTTGCACACGAAGATTATACCAAAGCTGGTTTTAAATTATTGCCTAGCGAAAAAGGCCCAACAAAATTTACTGCACTACAAACAATAATGTATAGTGCCATGATGATACCGATTGGAATAATGCCATATTATTATCATTTGAGTGGACAAATAAGTATGTGGATAGTGCTAGCTTGTAACGTGTGGATGGTTTATACAAGCATATTGCTTTTTTTGAAAATGGATAAACCAGCAGCGAGAAAGGTAATGTTTAGTTCTTATTTTTATTTGATGATAGTTTTTTTGGCGCTGTGGGCAGATAAAATAAGAATGTGAAAATGGGAAAATGTGCAAATTTAAAATAGCAGGGAGATAAGTTGTAGTTGATATATTGATAAGAAGATTTAATTTATGAGTTTTCTATACCGTTTCGATAAAAGATGAATAAAGAGATACTGTTGAACGGAGCGTCGCCAATGAAGTTGCACATAGCTGCTTCTATGTTTGGACAAAAAAGAAAAAAATTGTAGTTAAGATTTTGAAATAAGAAAATATGATTGAACTAGTGCAGGGTAGTCTTAATACTCAATACTAAGTACTCAATACTCTAAATGGAAAAGAAACAAAAATTGCATCCGCATAAATTTACACTGTGGGTGGCAATAGGAAGTATATTGATGATGTTTGCAGGGCTTACGAGTGCTTACATTGTAAAACGAAATCAGGCTAATTGGCAAACGTTTAATTTGCCGATTGCATTTTGGTATAGCACGGTAATAATATTACTGAGCAGTTTTACAATTATGTTGGCGCTTAAATCTTTTAAAGAAAGAGCCATGAGCAGGTATCGAATGCTAATGGTAGTTACAATGGTTTTAGGAACGTTGTTTATAGTATTGCAAGTGTTGGGGTTTCAGCAATTGTGGGCAAAGGGAATTACATTGCAAGGAAATGTGTCTTATTCTTTTTTGTATGTAATTGTTGGTTTGCATGGTTTGCATGTAATTGGCGGAGTAATAGCGCTTATTGTAATGAGTTTGATGGCGTTTAGTAGAAAAACGAGAAATTATAGTACAGTACCAGTAGAATTGATGAGTACGTACTGGCATTTTGTAGATATTCTATGGTTGTATCTTTTGGTGTTTTTACTTATGATACGATAAAGAAAATTTAAAAAGATTTGAATAAAAAATATTAATATTAGGAAATAGAATTTTATGTCAACAGCAGCAATACAACCAAACACAAAATCATGGAGCGGAGGCAGAAGCCCGTTTAACGCTAGCTATGGCAAAGTGATGATGTGGTACTTTTTAATGAGTGATGCTTTTACTTTTGGAGCGTTTCTTATTAGCTATGGTACGATCAGATTTAGCGTAAACAATTGGGCAGATCCTAACAAAGTGTTTAATGCATTTCCGTTTGCAGGGCATGGCGCAAATTTGCCTCTGGCATTTGTGAGTTTGATGACGTTTATTTTGATTTTTAGTTCGGTAACCATGGTGCTTGCGGTACACGAAGGTCACAACATGAATAGAAAGGGCGTAGAAAAATATATGATACTTACTATTATTGGTGGCGCTGCTTTTTTGAGTTGCCAAGCATGGGAGTGGACGCATTTACTTACAGGAGAACATGTGGCATTGTTGAACAATGGTACACTTTCTGTTTTACCAACTACACCAAGTTCAAACCCCTGGGGATTGCCAGTAGCGCACGATGCGATGATTGCGGCTTTACAAAAAACACCACACGATCAGCTTGCACATATTGCTAGCACTTTGCATCATGCAGGTGGCGCAGAGCATAATGTTACTGCTATGAATAATGCTGAATTGGTAAACATGATTGGAAATACAACTGAGTTTCATGTAAACAATGTTGGTCGCCCTGCATTTGGAAGTTACTTTTTTGGGATAACTGGTTTCCACGGTTTCCATGTATTTAGCGGTGTAGTTATAAATGTTATTATGTATTTTAAAACCAAGCTTGGGCATTTTGACCAAAGAGGACATTATGAAATGATAGAAAAGGCAGGACTTTATTGGCATTTTGTGGATTTGGTTTGGGTATTTGTGTTTTTGTGTTTTTATCTTGTGTAGTACAAGGTTTAAAAGGTTCAAGGTTCAAGGTTCAAGGTTCAAGGTTCAAGGTTCAAGGTTCAAGGTTCAAGGTTCAAGGTTCAACAATTTTTAACCGAATAAAGTTAATTGAAATTTTAAAAATAAAAATAGAGTTGGCTTGTTGTACATTTAAAATATAAATGCTAACATCTAATATCTAGTTATCTAACATCTAATTTATATGAGCGAACATACAATATCTGCGGAAGCAGGACATGCACACGGCCACAGCGAAGGCACAGGAAGAATATGGAAAATATTTTGGGTGCTATCTCTATTGACAATTATTGAATTGGCATTAGGTCTTTTTCTTTATTTTAAAGGAACAGATCTATCACATACCGCAATACTTACAACTAAAGTTGTTATTGGTGTGCTTACTTTATTAAAAGCATATTATATCGTTTCTGTATTTATGCACCTTGGCGATGAAGTGAGGAATTTGATAATGACCATAACTGTACCTCTGGTATTATTTGTATGGTTTATAATTGCATTTTTGTGGGATGGTAATAGCTGGAGAAATATGCGTAACACCAATGCAGGCAGCAGACCGAGTATAGAAAAAGTGCAGGAAAAGCCTGTAAATAAAGAAGCAAAACCTTAAAATTGTTTAAAGATATAATTATATAACCATCATTGAAAAATGATGGTTTTTTGTACCGATATTTTTTACATAACTTTAGAATAGAAAAAATTTACATTATGCCAGAAGTATATCATATAAAAATTAAAAAAGAATACGCTGCGGCTTTAATAGACGACCTTCTAAAAATTGATGCTATTGAAGATATAGAAACGGAAAGTGCTGAACTTCCGCAATGGCAAAAAGATGCACTTGATAAAGAGTTGCTGGCTACTTCGGAAAATCCACATTACACAATGCTGTGGAACGAAGTGAAAAATAAATTTAAACAAGCATAATGTTGTTTGATATTAACCTTACTCAGCGTGCCATTAATGATGTGGAGAATGGTGTGGAGTATTATAATGTTTTAGCCGAAAGTTTGGGATTTAGATTTGCAGATGAAATTGACTTTGCTTTACAGCAAATGGCAAAAATGCCTACTGCTTATTTATTTCGCTATAAAAACGTAAGAGCAAAAGCAAGTAAATAAATTTCCTTTTTAAATTTATTTTATAATTGACGACAATAAAAATTCTGTTGAAGTGCTTAGGATTTTTAATACTTATAAAAATCCTTTTTGGTAAAATCTCCGTTATTTTTCTTTTATTAATTTCTTTAAAAAAATTCACAAGACGTATCTTTACATTTCTTCTAGGGAATGATTTTATTCATTTCTGTTAAATTATTTTATAGTGAATAAAAAAGCTTTTCTTGCACTGGCACTTGCCATTATGTTACCAATGACGGGCTATTGGATGGTAAAATTTTTTAGCAAAGATGCCGTACATATGCCTCGTAGATATTTTTATGATAGCGTACAAACTATTGAAAAAAATGGAAAAAAAATAGATGATACTATTTGGCATCAAGTGAAAAATATTCAATTTATAAATCAACTAGGCAAAAAAGTTTCGTTAGATGATTTGAAAGGGAAAATAATTGTGGTGGATTTTTTCTTTACGAGTTGCCCAAGTATTTGCCCGGGTCTTGCACGTAATATGAAGCGCTTGCAGGACTCCTACAAACAAAATGATACGATCGTACAATTCTTATCTGTAAGTATAGACCCCGAAACCGATAGCGTACCAAGACTAAGGGATTTTGCAGATAGATACCATGCCAACCACGATAGTTGGTGGTTTGTAACAGGCGATAAAAAAGAGATTTATGATTTTGCATTGAAAGAAATAAAAGCAAGCGTGGCAGATGTAGGTGTAGATACCGCATTTGTGCATACCGAAAATTTCTTTTTGTTAGATACCAATAGAGTTGTAAGAGGATGGTACAATGGTTTTGACACCGTAAAACTTGCGCAGCTTGCAAAAGATATACCCACAGTAATGTTGGAGAGAAATAAAAAAGCCCCATCGGTGTTTAGAGATTTTATACCAATACTGCCTGTAATATTTGTTGCCATTGGTATATTAATGCTGGCTATGGCATTGCTTAATAAAAACAGAAAACAAAAAATTCCTTATTAATGTTACAACCATCTTTAGAAAAAAACGATAGCAAAGCAAAGAAATTTATTTGGACAGTTTCTATAATTGTATTTCTTGCTGTGGTATTAATGAGTAAGTATAAACTTAATGTGGCATTGCCTTTTAACCCACATATTTTTGCAACCATAAATGCTATAATAAATTCTTTGGTGGCCGTATTATTAATTGCAGGATTAATAACAGTGAAAAGTGAAAATTATTTGTTGCACAAGAGAATAATGCTTGCTGCTATTATGCTTTCTGTACTTTTTTTGGTGAGTTATATTTGCCATCACTTAATGGCAGGCGAAACAAAATATGGAGATATAAACGGTGATGGAGTGCTTGGGTTTGATGAAAAAATGATGGCAGGCAGCACAAGATTTGTTTATTATATTTTATTGGGCTTGCATATTCCTCTAGCTGCCATTATACTTCCATTTATTTTATTTACCGCTTATCGTGCACTTACGGGCGAGTATGAAAAACATAAAAAGCTCGTGCGCATTACTTGGCCTGTGTGGTTTTTTGTAGCAGTGAGTGGGGTTGTTGTGTATTGGATGATTAGCCCGTTTTATAATTGAAGTTAATTGAGTAGAAGTAATTTTTACTCGTTTAGATAAAAGTTGAGAAAATTTTTTCTGCTCATGATAGCCCTGATAGAAATGGAAATAGGCGAGGAACGAAGCCTATTGTAATGAATAGCAGGAAACCGAAGTTGATTTATTTTCTGCTGATCATGCTCCTTATGATCAAAAAATATTTTAAATTAATTCCTCCTAGCCAGCACAATTGTATTTTTAAATTTCTTTGTCTTGCCATTCAAATTAAAAACCTCGGTGTAGATAATATAAATACCAACAGGAAGTTTTTGTTGTTTTTCGCCAAGCCCATCCCAACGGTAATAACCTTTGGTGCCCGCTAGGGTGTTGCGTTCTAGGTAACGAACTGCTCTGCCTGATGCATCAAAAATAGTGATGTTAGCTACATAGCCAGGCTCAGGAAAATTGTATTGTATGGTGGCAAAATCATCTTGCCCATCATTATCTGGACTAACAATAGCAGGGCTGGTAGTGATATCTCCTTGCACATCTGCATCTATTCTGTTTTGCGAATTTTTATATGTTGGTGTGCCATAGCCTACACTACTTGCTGCACTGTGAAAGTTACTTTGCACGCTAGCTGCATCGGCATTTATTCTTTCTAAAGAAACGGCCTCTTCATTGCTTATTAATGCAAAATGCCATTTGGAATCATACACAACTTCGTCAATAATTTTACCTTGTTCGTTTAATAAAATTACATCTCCATCGGTATCATTAAACGAAGGTAAATTGCCGAGTTGTAAAATGGCATTTGGATCGTTGGCTACAAAATCTCTTTTGGTTATTTCGGCGTTTTCTGTAACTACAATATAATCTTCTGGAAAAAATAAATAATCTTCGGTAGTAAATTGATAAAAACTTGAAATATTTCCCAACGAATTTTTATTTGCAATAAATGCATTTTTAAGATTGAGTATTTTTTTACTGCGGTTGTAAAACTCTACATAATCCACACCATTTGGTTTTGGGTTGAACATGATTTCGTTTACTACAATATCAAAACTATCGGTATGTGCTACCAAACCTACTCGTGCAGTTTTGCTTACGCCGATAATATTGCCACTACAATCTTTTACATTGTTTGCAGTAACGGTATAAATTTTATTTGCAGTAAGTGCGGTAGAAAGTGTAAGCGAAACCCTGTCGAATGAAACAGATAATGGTAGTGCATTAGTAATACTCACACCATCGCTCATGCTATAGCTTGCAGCCACAGCAGCATTCGTACTGTCAACAGGTTCATCAAACACGAGTGTAACATGTGAAGCATCTGACGAATAAGCACGTAATAATTTTGGTGCAGTTGCATCTACATTTACAGCATCTACACTATTTTTTGCAGCTGGTGTTCCGCCTCTTGCATCCACACTGGCTTTCCAGTTGTTTATACCAGTGCACGGATTTTTTGTGTCTATCATTTCCAGTGTCCACCCACCATCTTTTTTCAATTCGTTTTTATACCAATCGATGGTATAATTTACAGAGTGTATAATAGTGCCTTGTGGTGCTCGCAAATAAATTTTATCTGCATCGTTGTTGAGCGATGGGAAACTTGTAACAGAAATTGTAGGCCCAAATGCAGCCATAGCCGCCACTGCGCTACTCGTACACACAATTACATAACCGCCTGCAGGTAATACATACGAAGGCATTGCGCCACTCTCGCCAGTGCTTTTTCCAAGTTTATAATTTTGAAGATTGATATCGAAAGCGGTTGTGTTCTTTAATTCTAACCATTCGTTTGTTGGCAGACCAACAACAGGCGTAGGGTCAGCTAAAATTTCATCTATAACAATATCGTATTGAAAAGGCACGAAGTAACTGAACACTTTTGTGCCGCCATTTAAAACATTAGCCGATACATCTGCCACGCCATTTACGGTAAGTGTAATATTGGTTCGTGGAGGGATATTACTTGCAAATATTAAATGCACGAGCGATGTATTGGTAGCATCTCTTACTGCACTTGTTGGTATGCCAAGGCCATTGCTTGCAGAATAATTTGCTGCTATTTGGCTCGTTGTTAAATCAACTGCTTCATTAAACAAAACATCTACCGCTGTAGCAGAAAGCGCTGTAGCAGATACAATGCTTGGCGGCGTTACATCTGGCACATAAGTTTGTATTTGTATATCATCGAAAAAATGACGTTGAAAAAAACTTGCTGTACTCTGTTTTATGAGGATGCCAAAAAATGCAGAGGTAGAAAATGTAGCATCCGTTACTGTGCCTTCGGTAAAATAAGATGTACCAGTACCAGATAAATCTCTGCTGAGTGTCCACAAATTTGCGGCATTGCGCACCACACGAATTTTTATTACATTGTTGCTTGTGTTTGTAGAAGCATCTACACCATCAATAATTTTTGTAACAGCACCACTTGCATCTTTTCTATACAAACAAATTTCATCTAATGTGCCGCCAATTCTTACAAAATAACCTGTGGTATTGGTTAAGGTTAAATCGCTTGCCGATGCGGTAAGAAAAACATCTGCATAATTGGTGCTAGATGTATTGAAAG
>JAYSOC010000007.1:0-2507 GCA_043723285.1 Ferruginibacter sp.
ATTAGAAAAGCTATAAATTTAGCCATAATAATCCTTATGTATATCAATAATATTTGCTCCCTAAGGTTCCTTAATAATAATTATTAGCCTAATGAATGAAAACTGGAGCAATGTCAATTTTTTCATATATCTATTTAAAAATCAGTTCAATCCAATGATTCCATATTTAAGCGATAGCTCCACTTTTATAAAGATATTAAAATTGCGAACAAGACTCATTTTCCAACCTGCCATTTTTACACCCTCATTTCCATTGGCACAATGATTGACAAACATATAAAAACAAACAAAAATTAAGATCATGGGAAAAATTATAGGCATTGACCTTGGTACTACCAACAGTTGCGTATCTGTAATGGAAGGTAACGAGCCAGTAGTAATAGCAAACGATGAAGGACGTCGTACAACGCCTTCTGTAGTCGCTTTTTTAAAGAATGGCGAGCGTAAAGTCGGTGATCCTGCCAAGCGTCAGGCTATCACAAATCCTCAAAATACCATAAGCAGCGTAAAGCGTTTTATGGGTCGTAGGTTTGATGAAGTAACGGAAGAAAGCAGCCACTGGAGCTATAAAGTAGTAAAAGGTGACAATAATACCGTACGTATTGACATAGATGGCAGAATGTATACACCGCAAGAAATAAGTGCCATGGTGCTACAAAAAATGAAAAAAACGGCAGAAGATTATCTTGGAACAGAGGTAACAGAAGCAGTTATTACTGTACCAGCTTATTTTAACGATGCTCAGCGTCAAGCTACAAAAGAAGCTGGCGAAGTAGCAGGGTTAAATGTACGTCGTATTGTAAACGAGCCTACAGCTGCGGCTTTGGCTTATGGTTTAGATAAAAAAGGTGTTGATCAAAAAATTGCTGTATTCGACCTTGGTGGTGGTACCTTCGATATTTCTGTATTAGAATTAGGCGATGGTGTGTTTGAAGTAAAGTCAACAAATGGCGATACACACTTGGGTGGAGATGATTTTGATAAAGTAATTATGGATTGGTTGGCAGATGAATTTAAAGCAGATGAAGCAATTGATTTACGTAAAGATCCAATGGCGTTACAACGTTTAAAAGAAGCTTCAGAAAAAGCAAAAGTAGAACTGAGTAGTGGTACAGAAACAGAAATTAATTTGCCTTATGTAACAGCAGTAGATGGTGTGCCAAAGCATTTGGTTAAAAAATTAACTCGTGCAAAATTTGAATCTTTAGCAGATAAATTATTTGATCGTTGTTTGAAACCTTGCGAGCAAGCATTGAAAGATGCTGGCATGAATGTATCTCAAATTGATGAAGTAATATTGGTTGGTGGTAGCTCTCGTATTCCTAAAGTACAAGATATTGTAGAAAAATTCTTTGGTAAAAAACCAAACAGAGGAGTAAATCCGGATGAGGTTGTAGCTATTGGTGCTGCCATACAAGGTGCAGTATTAAGTGGCGATATTAAAGATGTATTGTTGCTAGATGTTACGCCACTTGGGCTTGGCATTGAAACCATGGGTGGTGTAATGACAAGATTAATTGACAGCAACACAACCATACCAACAAAAAAGTCGGAAACATTTAGTACCGCAAGCGATAACCAACCTGGCGTACAAATACATGTATTGCAAGGCGAGCGCCCAATGAGTTCGCAAAATAAAAGTCTTGGTACATTTAACCTTGATGGAATACCACCAGCACCAAGAGGCGTACCACAAGTAGAAGTTACGTTTGATATTGATGCAAACGGTATTTTACACGTAAGCGCAAAAGACAAAGGCACAGGTAAAGAACAAAAAATAAGAATAGAAGCGGGTAGTGGTTTGAGCAAAGAAGAGATAGAAAAAATGAAGAATGAAGCAAAAGCCAACGAAACTTCTGATAAAGCAGAAAGAGAAAAAGTAGATAAAATAAACCAAGCAGATAGTTTAATTTTTCAAACAGAAAAGCAATTGAAAGAGTACGGCGAAAAAATACCTGCTGAGAAAAAAGCGCCAATTGAAGCAGCACTTACAAAATTGAAAGAAGCACACAAAACACAAGATGTAACGCAGATAGATGCAGCAAGTGCCGAAATGAATGCGGCTTGGGCTACTGCAAGCGAAGATATGTACAAAGACACACAAGCAGGTGGCGAACAACCTGGTGCAGAGCAAGCCAATGGTGCACAACCACAAGGCGCAGATGCAAGTGAGAATGTCACTGATGCTGAGTTTGAAGAAGTGAAGTAATATACTTTCTAGATAAAATTAAAATCGCCTCGAAGTTTTCTTCGGGGCAATTTTTTGTAATTATTGTTTTGGGGCTTTGAGCATAGAAATATGTTGAACATTTGCTCGGGCTATTCGTTGCAATCTTTTTGCCTCAAAGGCAGGCAAAAAGGATTTCCACTTCTATCCCGCAGCTTTTCATCTTTTGTAATTCTATTTGGCTTTTATACTAACTTGCTTTAATAATTCCGAATTTAAAATTTAATAAAGTTTTCATATCTTCTATTCTATCACTAAATGTTTTGAAAAATGCTTCAAC
>JAYSOC010000008.1:0-2502 GCA_043723285.1 Ferruginibacter sp.
GAAAAAATTGCAGATGAAAAATTTATAAAAAGAAAAACAATAAACGCAATTTTCTTTTTCGTTTTATTTATTGCTACTTGCCTTTTTGCGTGGAATAGATTGCAACATCAACCAAAAGTAGCAGGTGCATTACAACCGCTAAGAAAAGGTTTGGATATGAACGAATGGATTTTCTCACACATGTTTAGCGATAAACATCTTTCTGCTACTTATGCTAAAAACCTTGCTGCGCCTAAAGTGCGTGTAAATGGCGATGCTGGTTTAAAAAATAATGCCGATACTGCCAATTGGAAATTGCAAGTTGTAAAAAGCACCGGCGATACTTCAAGAATAAGTTTGGCAGAAATAAAATCTTTACCAAAAACAGAAATCATTTTCGATTTCAAATGCATAGAAGGTTGGAACCAAATAACACATTGGGGCGGTGTGCGATTTAGCGATTTTGTAAATAAGTATGGTTTGTTTACCCAAAGTAATATGAAATATGTAGGCATGGAAACACCCGATGGGGTTTATTATGTAGGTATAGATATGGCAAGTATGATGCAATCCCAAACCATACTTTGTTATGAAATGAATGGCAAACCATTACCAATGAATCAAGGTTTTCCTTTGCGATTAATAATACCTGTAAAATATGGTGTAAAACATCTGAAACGCATTGGCACATTATTTTTTGCTAATGAAAGGCCAAGAGATTATTGGTATGAGAAAGGATATGATTATTATTGTGGGATGTGATTTCTTTTGCCATAAATAGCATTAATACACACGAATAAAATTCATTAAAATTCACTTCTCAAACAACCACCAATCTTTTTTTAGTTCTTCATGTTTTAACCCAAAACGCCCAATGGCATTCTCTCTAAGATAAGCCACTGCGTCTTCTACAGAATCTGTAAACAAACACAGGCTTAAATCTTCTGGAGAGATTGTGGATTTATTTTTCATAAGTTCAATATGCTCTACAACTTTTTGGTGAAAATCTTTATCAAAAATTATAATGGGAAATTGACTTATCATTTTTGTTTGAATGAGTGTAAGCGCTTCAAAATATTCATCTAGCGTACCAAAGCCACCTGGCATTACTACAAATGCAAAAGAATATTTTATGAGCAAAGTTTTTCGCACAAAAAAATATTTTATGTTTACCCATTTATCTAAATAAGGATTATGATTTTGCTCATGTGGCAAAACAATATTGCAACCTACACTCCTACCGCCTACTTCTTTTGCGCCTCTGTTTGCTGCTTCCATTATACCTGGGCCACCACCAGTCATAATGGTAAAACCAAGCTTGGCTATTTCGCCAGCTATTTTTTGGGTTTGCTTATAATATGGATGATCTTCTTTAAACCTTGCCGAGCCAAAAATGGTAACACACGGCCCTACGAAATGCAATGTGCGAAAGCCTTTTATAAATTCTGTTAAAACGCTAAAAGCAAATTTAAAATCTCTCCATCGGTTTTGTGGACCTTCTAAAAATTTAATCTCTGTATTATTATTCATATTACTTAAAATGCTGTTTATTGATTTGTTAGAATTTGAAAGTTACAACATTAAACATTATCAGAAAATTGTAAACGCTTCATTTATTTTATGAGTGCAGATAATGATTAACATTATCTTAAAACCAGTTTGTGTAATTTGGCAACAATAATTTAATTAGAAAGCTACGATTTAAAAAAACATTAATTTAGTAACATTAAAAAACAAAACCCATGGACAGAAAAGAATTTTTAACAGCATTAGGGTATTCGAGCGGCGCACTAATTTTTGCAGCATGCCTTGGCGGTTGCAAAAAAGAAAGTGATAATACTACTCCTGCACCCACTGTAGATTTTACGCTAGACCTTACACAACCTGCCAACAGTGCTTTAAATACAGCTGGCGGCTATATTTATTCCAACGGAGTTATTGTAGCTAAAACAACCGCTGGTGCTATAATTGCAGTATCGCAAGCATGTACACACCAAAGTACAAGTGTACAATTTCAAGGAGCAAACGACCGATTTTATTGCCCCAACCATGGCGCTACTTTTAATACATCTGGTGGCGTAACTACAGGCCCTGCAACTGCTGCTTTAAAACAATATACAGTTACAATTACAGGAAATTCTGTGAGGGTAAATGGGTAAGAGATAGAAGAATTTAATTTTTAGGCGAATACAATTTTTGAAATTGTATTCGTTTTTTATTGTGTGCAAGTGTAGTCATCAAATAATGATAATTCAATTTTAAATTATGCAATAAAAAGAAGTTTCAATACCATTTCATTATTTAATATGTTATATAGGTTTTGTTAATGATAATCTAGTGTTAGAAAACAGCCCTTATTTCTTATAAGCAAGAGATGGAATTAATTAACGATTTTAAAGTAACAACTAAGCATGGCATAATGTTTGAATACAAAAGATATATAAATGAAAATATTTTTTCAATTTATCAAATAAGATTTTTTATTAATGCGACATTTTCTCTTGTGAATACATTTTATTTTTT
>JAYSOC010000009.1:0-6196 GCA_043723285.1 Ferruginibacter sp.
GCAAACTGCTGCATCATTAATAGAACGAATAAAAGGAAATTAATAATTGTAGGTGAGTGTTGTCAATCTTTATAATGACGGTTGTCATAAATTTTTGCAATACATAAAAGTATTTTTGATTTATTAATAATTTCTATTAGTACTCAATTATGTATTAAGATAGTGATTGAATGCTAAATATTAAAAACAATCTATCATAAAAGCACTAGGTATTATTACACTAACAAAAATATTAATATTAAATTTTTAAAAATGAAAACAATAATAATTGCAACAGACTTTTCTTCAGCAGCTTTGAATGCGGCTACCTACGGTATTAAAATGGCAGAATCTGTAAAAGCAGATGTAATGCTATTTAATGTATTTGAAGTGCTTGCTAACTATGGCGAAATGGTGATAGATATTAATGTAGATAATTTGAAAAAAGATGCGGTGAACGATATGGAAGCATTAAAATCTGAGTTGATAAGAAATACTGGCACCAAAATAAATATTACATCGGATGTGAGATTGGGTGTTTTTAGTGATGAATTAAATACACTTTGCGAACGAATAAATCCATATGCAGTTGTAATGGGACGCAAAGGAAAAACAGCAGCAGAGCGGATATTTTTTGGTACACATGCTTTGTATGCTATGAAACATTTGCCTTGGCCATTGATAACAGTACCTGCAACGGCCACTTTTTTGTCTATAAAAAATATAGGTTTGGCGTACGATTTCGAAAAAGAATTGGATAGCAATTTTACAGAAGAAATTAAACTACTGGCACACGATTTTGATGCAACCATACATGTACTAAATGCCGCCAAAGAAGATGAGTTTGATGCAGATTTTGTGTTACTATCTGGGAGGCTACAAAAAATGCTTGCACCATTTGCAGTAAAATATCATTTTATAACAAGTGATAATGCCAACCAAGGCATTATTGATTTTGCAGAAAAAAATGATATTGATTTATTGATTGTGATGCCAAAGTACCATAGCGTATTAGAAAAAATATTTTTTAAAAGTCAAAGCAAGCAAATGGTATTGCATAGTCATGTGCCTGTATTGGCATTGCACAAATAAATTCTCTTTATTTTGAAAGCGTAGCAGTAGGGTACAGATTTTACATTGTATTAAAAGCACGATGCTGTATCTAAAATTCTATTAAAAAAAATATTTATGAAAACACTTTTCTATAGCACAAAACCTTATGAGCAATTATACTTGGAAAATGCCAACAAACAACATGCGGAAATAGTTTTTCTAAAAAAACCTTTATCTGTAGAAACAGCACACCTTGCAACAGGTTTTGATATGGTAAGCATTTTTACTGCTGATGATGCCTCTGCAGAAGTAATAGAAATATTGCACAATATTGATGTGAAATATATTACTACTCGAGCGGCAGGTCATGATAATATTGATATTGAAAAAGCAAATGAATATGGCATCACCGTTACGTACGTACCTGCATATTCACCCTATGCCATTGCAGAACATGTAGTAGCATTAATATTGGCGCTTAACAGAAAAATTATTACCGCATACAAACAAGGGCAACAACAAAATTTTACCACAGATAAATTAATTGGATTTGACCTTCATGGAAAAACGGTTGGTATTATTGGTGTTGGCATCATAGGTAGTGTGTTGGTAAAAATAATGCATGGTTTTGGTTGTAAAATATTGGGTTGCGACTTAAAAGAAAATGACTTGCTGAAAACAAAATATGGGGTAGAATATACCGATAAAGAAACGCTTTGTGCCAAGGCAGATATAATTAGTATTCACACCTCTTTTACGCCTGATACAAAATACCTGATAAATAAAAAATTAATTGCTTTGATGAAACCAGGCACTATGCTTATAAATACTGGTCGTGGCGGATGCGTAAACACAGCAGATGTGATTGAAGGTTTAGAAAGTGGGAAGATTGGTTATTATGGAGCGGATGTATATGAAAATGAAAGAGGTATTTTTTTCTGTGACCTTACTGGTAAAGAAATGAGAGATGAAATATTGAAAAAATTATTAACCATGTCCAATGTACTAATAACCCCACACCAAGCCTTTGCAACGGTGCAAGCACTCACCAATATTGCTGATACTACTTTTTATAATATTGATTGTATGTTACAAAATAAACAATCAAAAAATGTACTTACCGCTATTTTAGTAGAAGATGAAATACCCGGCAATGTGAATAATTAATTAAAGAATGTATGTCAAAAATAGTAACCATAACATTTAGCCCATGTATCGATAAAAGTACATCTGTAGCAGCTTTAATGCCTGAAAAAAAATTAAAATGTGCTGCCCCAAAATTAGAGCCAGGCGGTGGCGGTATAAATGTATCAAGGGCTTTAAAAAAATTGGGTGGCGACTCTATTGCCATTTTTCCATCTGGCGGCTATACAGGAAATTTTTTTAACCATTTAATGGTAAATGAAAATATTACTACCGTTATCATTAATGCATTGCATGAAACGAGAGAAAATATTATTGTAATAGATGAATCTACAAACAATCAATATCGATTTGGAATGCCTGGCACGGAATTGATGACGGTAGAGTGGGAGCGTTGTTTAGCTGCTGTGCAAGAAATAGAAGATGTAGAATTTATAATAGCAAGTGGAAGCTTACCACCTGGTGTACCGCTAAACATTTTTGCGCAGCTTGCCAAAATGGCAAAAAATAAGAATGCAAAATTTATTGTGGATACATCTGGCGAAGCTTTAAAAGAAGCATTGAAAGAAGGCGTGTATTTATTGAAACCCAATATTGGAGAATTAAGTACCCTTGCTTCTCAAAAAAAAATAACGGAGCAAGAGGCTTCAACAATAGCAAGGTCATTTATAATAAAAGGCAAATGTGAAGTAATGGTAATATCAATGGGAGCAGATGGCGCCATGCTTGTAACAGAAAATATTATAGAAATAATAAAACCACCTGAAGTAAAAAGAAAAAGTACGGTAGGTGCAGGAGATAGTATGATGGCGGGTATTATATATTATTTATCTCTAGGAAAAAATATTTTGGAAGCTGTAAAGTATGGTGTGGCATGTGGCACCGCAGCTACCATGAATTATGGTACAGAGCTTTGTAGAAAAGATGATGTAGAATATTTGTATAAAATACTCAGCCAAAATAATGTTGAATCTTACTAATAGTATTTAAAAATATAAGGCATGACAACAAGCAATATTTACGCACTAATAGGAGAAGAATATGGAGATTTATTATCACATACATGCGAGGCAATACCGAAAGATTTATTGCATTTGCCATCGCCAACTTTTATTGATGATGTGTTTGCTGTAAGTAATCGTACAGCACAAACACTTAGCAGTTTAGCAAAATTATACAATACAGGTCGGCTTGCTGGTACGGGTTACTTATCAATTTTACCTGTGGACCAAGGCGTAGAACACAGTGCAGGAGCATCTTTTGCAGCTAATCCAATTTATTTTGACCCTGAAAATATTATTAAACTCGCCATAGAAGGTGGTTGCAATGCTGTGGCTAGTACCATAGGCGGCTTGGCAATGCTGTCTAGAAAGTATGCGCATAAAATCCCCTTTATTGTAAAATTAAATCATAACGAGCTGCTTACTTACCCCAATAAATTCGACCAAATACAATTTGGCTCAGTGAAAGATGCATGGAACCTTGGGGCTACTGCTGTGGGCGCTACTATTTATTTTGGCTCTGAAGAATCTGGTAGGCAAATAGTAGAAGTTGCAAAAATGTTTGAAGAAGCACATGCACTTGGCATGGCTACAATATTGTGGTGTTATGTAAGAAATAATGCTTTTAAAACAAAGGATACAGATTATCATTTATCGGGTGACCTTACGGGGCAAGCCAATTATTTAGGTGTAACCATACAGGCAGATATTATAAAACAAAAATTGCCAATTAATAATGGCGGTTATACATTTTTAAATACAGACAAAATAAAATACGGTAAAGCAGATGAGAGAATGTACAGCCAATTATCAACCAGCCACCCAATAGATTTATGCAGGTACCAAGTGGCTAATTGTTTTATGGGCAGAGCCGGTTTAATAAATTCAGGTGGTGAATCGATGGGTGCATCAGATTTGAAAGAAGCAGTAATAACAGCCATTATAAACAAACGTGCTGGCGGCATGGGACTTATTACTGGCAGAAAAGCTTTTCAAAAACCAATGGCAGAAGGTATTTCGTTACTCATTGCAGTGCAGGATGTTTATTTGCAAGAGCATATTACTATTGCATAAAGAAAATAAAATGTTTTAAATGAAAAAAATAATTTTTGCAATAGGCTTTTTGATTTTATGTTTCTCTTGCAAAAAGAAGCAAGAAAAAATACTTCCCACTGTGGAAAGTATTACAGAATCTGTTTACGCATCTGGTATTGTAAAAAGTAAAAACCAATACAAAGTTTTTTCTACTGTAAATGGATTAATAAGTGAAGTTCTCGTAACAGAAGGAGATACCGTAAAGAAAGGTGATGTGATTATAAAGTTACAAAATACAACAGCAGCATTAAACACAGAAAATGCTAAGATAGCTGCGGATTATAATGCGGTAAATGCAAATGCAGAAAGGCTGAACGAATTACAAATAAATATAAATTTTGCAAAAGCAAAAATGGATGAAGATGCATCTTTACAAAGAAGACAACAAAATTTGTGGAATGAAAACATTGGTAGTAAATATGAATTAGAGCAGCGGCAATTGGCTTATAAAAACTCATTTACTGCTTACGAAGTTGCAAAACTGCGCTATGCACAATTGCAAAAGCAAACACAATTTCAAGAAAAGCAATCACAAAAAAATGTAGAAATATCTTCTACTATAAAAAATGATTACAGCTTAAGGAGCAATGCTGAGGGAAAAGTGTATAGCATTTTAATGAAGAAGGGAGAAATGGTAAATACCCTAAGCCCTTTGGCCATTGTAGGAGATATGAAAACTTTTGAAATAGAATTGCAAGTAGATGAATATGATGTTGCAAAAATTAAAATTGGGCAAAAAATTGTATTAAACATGGATAGTTACAAAGGGCAAGTTTTTGAAGCTGTTGTAATAAAAATAAATCCGACAATGAATGAACGTACAAAATCATTTACTGTAGATGCTGATTTTGTAAACCAACCAAATAATCTTTTTCCTAACCTTAGTTGTGAAGCTAATATTGTAATTGCTGTAAAAGAAAATGCAATCACTGTACCAAGAAATTATTTAATGAATGGCGATTATGTTTTGCTTGCCAACACAGAGAAAAGAAAAGTAGTTGTTGGATTAAAAGATTATCAAAAGGCGGAAATAGTAAAAGGTTTGAACGCAACTGAATTTATTGTAAAACCTGACTTGTGAACAGTAAACTTATCATAAATATTGCACTTGCACTTTTGCTAGCTAGATGGAAACAAACCCTGGTAGCCGCCATAGGTGTTACTTTCGGCATAGGTATGTTCATCGCTTTGTTAAGTTTTATGACGGGGCTAAATGATTTATTAGACTCACTTATTATTAATCGAACACCGCATATTCGTTTATACAACGATATAAAGCCGAGCGAAAGACAACCTATAAATACCACAACCTTTTTAAAAAATAATTATAATTTTATAAGTTCTCTAAAAGCCAATAGTAGTAGGCAAGCCATTTACAATAGTGCAGCTATTATTGAAGCGCTAAAAAAAGATGAACGAGTTTTAGGGATTGCGCAAAAAGCTATTGCGCCTGTTTTTTTTAATGATGTGTCTGTCGATATTGCTGGCGTAATAAATGGTATTGATGCTGAAAGTGAAGGAAAACTTTTTCACTTGAACGATTATATCATTGAAGGTTCATCTGCGGATATTGATAAACAATCTAACAGCATCATTTTAGGAAAAGGATTTGCAGAACAATTGTTGGCGAATATCGGAGATAGGGTACAAGTAGTTTCTTCAAATGGTGAACGTTTTCCACTTAAAGTTGTTGGATACTTTCAATCCGGTGTGGCAGCAATAGATAAAACCCAAAGCTATGCATCCATTGCTACCATTCAAAAATTATTGGGTAAGCCGAGTAATTATATTACAGATATTCAAATAAAATTAAAAGATTTGAACACTGCACCTACTGTGGCAAAGGAGTATGCCACATTATTTGATGTGGATGCGGAAGATATTCAAACAGCCAATTCACAATTTCAAACTGGTAGTTCGGTAAG
>JAYSOC010000010.1:0-2498 GCA_043723285.1 Ferruginibacter sp.
ACTTATCTGGATTTACCATTGGGCATATAAAAAAATGTGTGTCCAGTAAATATTTCATAGGCTAAAAAATTCTGCTTCAGTAGTACTATGCCCACCAATAAATTTAGCAGTGGCTTTACCTTTTAATATCCCCAACTTTCTTTTTGTTACCATTACTTCATTTGGCACTAGTAACGCTTTTATTTCTTTTTTTCTACCATAGGTTATGACAATTTTATGCCCCTCTTCTACTTCTTTTAAAGCAGCTGAAAAATTGGTTTTAATTTCTCCAACGGTCATTGTTTTCATACCAAATATTTTTTTAAAAATAATACAATTTGACAAGTTGACAAGTAAAGAATTAGAACACAGATGACAAGGATTAGAAGGATTTTAACAGATAAGATTGTAAGAAAAACCTACCCGTTCATAATCCCATCGGTCATTCTTGTATAAAGTACTCGTAGCTTAGGATGGGTTTCTAATATGCGCAAATGTTTTGAGAGGGTAATAATATCATTGCGTTTTGCTGGACCTGTTTGTACATCCTGCGGCGAATTGTTTTGAATACGATCTGCGGTTTCTTTTATGAGTGGTTTTAGTAAATTAAAATCTATATTTTCTTCCTTGCAAAATATTTCGGCTACGCTATACAAATAATTGGTAAAATTGTTTACAATAACGGCTGCTACATGCAAGTTTAATCTTTTTTCTTCGATTAATTTTTGCACATCGTCGCTTAAAGTTTTGGCAAAAGTTTCAATAGTTTTTAAAGTATCATCATTATTGGCTTCTATTAAAAATGGAATTTGTGGAATGGTCTGCATTTCTTTTCTAAGACTTTGCAATGGATACAGCACGCCAAAATTAACACTGCTTCTTGCAATTTCGTCCATTGATAATGCGCCAGCTGTGTGCACTACTGGTACTTCGCCAAAATAAATTCCATGCATAGCTTCTACCAATGCATTATCGGTAATGGCTACAATTACTAATTCAATATTAGTATCTGCTTTGTCTTTTATATTTAAGAATGTAGCTCCAACTTCTGATGCTAAAATATTTCCTGCATTGATATGCCTAGCTATTATTTGATGTATAGTATGTCCTTTTTGCTTGCTTAGTCTCGCTAATATTGTGGCTACATTGCCTGAGCCAATAATCGATATCTTCATTAAGAGTTTAGTTTAAGATGAAAGTACATAAAAAAGATTACAAAATAATAATATAGCAACTAAACGACAAAAGAACTCGTTTATACGCAAAGATGAGAGCGGTAAATCTATTGCATAATAAAAAGCCCCCTCTATTTCCCCCGAAGGGGAAAGAAATGCAATAGATTAAGTTGACTAAAAATAAAAAAATAATTATAATTTATTTTACAATATACTAATTAATCTATTGCATAATAAAAGATGAATAAAGATATACTGTTGAACGGAGCGTCGCCAATGAAGTTCAATCAAGAATTTTCGGCTCGTAAACATAAAAAATAATTACTGATAAATGGCAGGTGAGTATCTTTTTTTTAATGAAAAAACGCATTATTTCAATTTTAAATTAATATTGCAGAAATCTTATTGTAGTTATATTGCGTTCTTTTTTAGAAACTAGAAGCAAGGTAAAAGAGGAAATTACGCTCATTTAAAGCATATTATGGCAAAGAATTTATTGATAGTGGAGTCGCCAGCAAAGGCAAAAACGATTGAAGGTATACTTGGAAAAGACTTTGAAGTGCGGAGTTGCTTTGGTCATATTCGTGATTTGGAGAAAAATGATATGGGTATAGATATCAACAATAATTTTATGCCCAAGTACATTGTACCTGCCGAAAAAGATAAAGTGGTAAAAGACTTAATAAGCGCTGCAAAAAAATCGGATGAGGTTTGGCTAGCATCGGATGAGGACCGTGAGGGAGAGGCTATCAGCTGGCACCTTGCGGAAGTTTTAAAGCTTGACCCAAGAACGACCAAACGTATCGTTTTTCATGAAATTACAAAACCTGCTATTCAAAAAGCGGTAGCTAATCCACGTTTAATAAACATGAATTTGGTAAACGCACAGCAAGCACGCCGTGTGGTAGATCGTATTGTGGGCTTTGAACTAAGCCCTGTGCTTTGGAAAAAAATTGGCATGCAAGGTGGCCTCAGTGCTGGTCGTGTGCAAAGCGTGGCCGTAAAATTAATTGCAGAAAAAGAAAGAGAAATAAACAATTTTACAGCCGTAAGCAGTTTCAAAATAGAAGCAGGATTAGTAGCCACAGATTTGAATAACAGAGCCGTTTCTTTTAAAGCAGAAGGTGCAAAATTTGATGCACAAAATAATGCAGAGCAGTTTTTGCAAACTTGTGTGGGTGCAAAATACACGGTAAAAGATATTCAAGTAAAGCCAGGTAAACGTACACCCGCTGCGCCTTTTACCACATCTACCTTGCAACAAGAAGCAAGTAGAAAATTGGGCTATGGTGTAAGTAAAACCATGTTGCTTGCACAAAAATTATACGAAAGCGGTGAGATTAC
>JAYSOC010000011.1:0-2498 GCA_043723285.1 Ferruginibacter sp.
TTCAATTTAGTGATGGAGAAAAAATTGCTGTTGGTAGTTTTATTAAACAATAAAATAAATATTTTTCTTCTTATAACCGAGTGGCTTATGGGGGTGAGCCCTCGGTTCTTTTAAAAAACCAAAAGCCATCACTTAATATTTGTGATGGCTTTTGTATTTTTTTTGCAATCTAATTATTTCAAATTCACAATCCTTTTATCCTTCGGATATTTTACGGTGTAAGTAAATCTTTTCTTAATGCTTTCGCCAGGTTTTAAAGTAACCTTCCAAGTAAGTACACCTACTTCTGTATTTATAGTTGCTTCACCATCGTCTGTCAATTCTACTTCTATTTCTTTTACACTACTCAATGGATATTGATCTTTTACTATCACATTTATTTCTTTTGTTTTATTATTTTTTATCACTAATTCGTATGTAAATGTTTGTTTGGTATTGGCATCTTTTGTTTTACTAAGCGATGCATCTTTTACCAAAGTTCTTTTTACTCCCACACGTTTGTCTTTACCCAAAGATAGATTTAAAGTGTCTGCAGTGCTATTAGGATCTATAAATGATTTGCCAATATATGTATCATCCATAATAATATTTGCATTGCCAGGTATTAAATCTAAATTTTGCCAGTTGGTAATTTCTGTTACCAAATACGCATCTGCATCAAGCTTTGGTACGGCATAATTTTTAAGATTGCTTTGTATTTCTGCCTCTTTAATATTTATGTTATGTGCTTGGCCATTGCTTTCAATATCGTAAGGCAAATCAATTTCAAAACTTGTGTTTAGTAAACCTTGTTTTAATGTTGTGTATTGATCTAATGTACTTGGATTAATTTGTTGCACATTAACACCGGATACACTTCCTGCTAATTCTTTTTTAAAATCTTTATCACTAAAACTTTGCATTCTATTTTGGGCAGCGTAGCCTGCAACTACTACTTCATTTAGTGAACTATACAATTGTGGTACATAATACTGCAAATACCATGGGTTAAACAATGGTGCAGTTGTTGTAAAATTTGGCGTACCTGTACTCAAAGTTAATTTTGTTTTTGCCCAATCTATTCCAGTATTTTGTATTACACTTGCTTTATACACAAGTTTAATAGCATTTGTTTTTGAGTTTACTCTTATATCGTAAATTGGCTGCCAGCCTGCATTGTTGGTGTAGTACGACATAGATAAATCTACTTGCTGTTCGTTTCTGCAAACCACTTGCATAATAATTCTACCATAAGGCTTTTCAACTACTTCTGGTTTTTCTACATTCTTATTATTGGCTAATACTAACCTTGTGTTAAGGCCTTCTAATTTTTCTTGTATCAATTCTATGTCTTGCTCAAAATTAAAAATGGCATTTTTGTTTTTCTCTATTTTAGCATTATTAAATTCTATTAATTTTAAAACTTCTGCTGTAAGGTTCGTTTTATTAGCACTCGTTGCTATGGTTGATTCTATTAATTTATCGGTTTTTGCAAGAGTGGTTTGCTCTATGGCAATTTTGTTTTGCAAAATGGTAATTTCTTTATTGGCTTTTTTAATACTGTCTTGTATTTTAATAGCTAAAGCATTTACAGCAACTGGCTTTACAACCGCTACAGGATAATACACACTAAATTGTTGCGAAAGCAAGGATACATTTTCTGGACAGCTTATTTGTAAACTATTTAAATCTATCTGTGTACTTAGTTTATCTATTACAATATACTTTGTATTTTTTGTAATATTTACTTTTGCCTTATGTGTAAGTTCGGCTCCATAACCAAAGTAAACAGTGGCCTCGTTCATACTAGCATTGGCTTTTGCCGTGTCTTTTTGTGCATGTGCAATAATGCTATTCAGCGTTATTGCCATCATTAATACATATTTCATCATAATTATTTTTTTAAATAGATGCAATAAATTTTAAAAATGCATAAACACTATAAAATATATTTTGGGAAATTTGTAATACTTATTTTTGCTTAGATAAAAAACTTGCAAACAACCCAACGATATTTTTTAAAAAAAGAAGACCGACTAAAAAGTCGTAAGGCTATTGATTTGCTTTTTACTAAGGGTAAAAGTTTTTCTAATTTTCCATTTAGAATTTGCTGGCAGTTAGTAGATGATGAAATAGGATTGAAAGCCGGATTTACAGCAAGCAGTAAAAATTTTAAAAAAGCTACAGATCGTAACAGAATAAAAAGATTGATAAGAGAAGCGTATCGGTTGCAAAAAAATAATTTACAAGACATGCTAATATCAAAAAATAAAAGCGTTCATATTTTTTTTATTTACACAGGTAAAGAAGTACCCGAATACGAAGTTATTTTTGAAAAAACCGATACTGTTTTAAAAAGAATAATAAAATTGATAGATGAAGTTGTTGAATAAGATATTGAGTTTTCCTTTTATAGCACTCATTAAAATTTATCAGTGGGCTGTTTCTCCATGGCTTGGTAGTTCTAAATGCCGCTACACGCCTACCTGTTCGCAATACGGTTTAGAAGCATTTAAAAA
>JAYSOC010000012.1:0-6192 GCA_043723285.1 Ferruginibacter sp.
GGCTACATTTATTATTATTAACAAAGAAGTTGAAGTGCCCGCAGGGAAATCTATTTTAATTACAGATGAGCCATTTGATGCGTATTGTAAAATAGTAGAACATTATCGTCCATTTGAAAAAGCAAAAGAACTGGTTAATACAAATAAAATTGGAGAAGGCACATATATATATCCTGGAGCATTTGTAGGTAATAATGTAAACATTGGTAGTAATTGTATTATTTATCCTAATGTAACCATTATGGATAATTGTATCATTGGCAATAATGTTATAATACAGTCTGGTAGTGTAATTGGCAGCGATGCTTTTTATTACAACACAAAAAAGAATAGAGATTTGTGGTATAAAAAAATGCCAAGTTGTGGTAGTGTTGTTATTGAAGATAATGTAGAAATTGGCGCAGGTTGTATGATAGATAGAGGTGTAACGCACGATACATGTATAGGCGCAGGAAGTAAATTAGACAACATGATACATATTGGGCATGATACAGTGCTTGGTAAAAATTGTTTGATGGCTGCACAATCTGCCATTGCAGGAATGACAACTTTAAAAGATGGCGTGACAGTTTGGGGTGGTTGTATAATAAACAAGACACTTACAATTGGCGAAAACGCTGTGCTGCTTGCACGTACAGGCGTAGGCGGAAATTTAGAAGGGAATAAAACATATTGGGGTGCGCCAGCACAAGAAGCAAGTATAGAAAAAAGAGAACTCGTTTGGATAAAAAGAATTCCTGCTTTGTGGGAAAAAGTGATGAATAAAAAAGAATGACAATTTTATACTTTATAAAAATTTCAAAAATAATTAGAGGCTATTCTCAAAACTAAGTACTCAATATTTTACACTTATTTCAATACTTTGTATTTATTTCATAATCGTAAGGCAACATTTCCGCAACTTTATCCCATGCCCAATACCCGCTTGTGGTTACATCGTTTTGATCATAAAAATATCCGTTCTGTTCAATAATTATACTTTCTTTTGGCTTAAAACTAAGTATGGATAATTTAAAATCTTTTGACTCAGCAGGATTTTCTGCTAAATAGTTTGTACTTGGTTTTGCACCTAAAAATAAAATTCCCACTTCGGGTTGATTAGGTAAAATTTCTACAGTTTGTGTGCTATCATCTTTTGCATAATTTACGGCTGCGTAAATATCTTTTACTTTTATGCCTTCATCTTTGCCATATACTTTTACGATAAATTGCATTTCAAATTCTTGATCGGTTATATTTTTATTGTAAACGCTGCGCATAAAATGTAGCATCGAGCCTTTGTAAGCAACTCTTCGTGTTGCTTGCCATTGCTGCATTTGAGCACTATCTCCTTGCATGTTTTCGAATAATGGATAACCACTATAAGTGCTCACTGCAGTTTTATATTCGTGAGTAAAGGAATCTAAATCGTATTTTATATTGTACCCCAGCGCATTGTTTTTTATGATAAGCGATTCTGTAGTTGTAATTTTTAATCTGTTTTTTTTCTTAGAGAAAAAGAAATGCAACACTTCAGGATTTTGTATGCTGCATTGTTTACTGTTGGCGGATTTGCCAATAAATTCATTCATAAAAAATTGTCCATACTTTGCAAGCCCATCTTTTACTTCGCTAGAAGAAACAACAGCCACTGCTTCCAATTCTTTTTCTTTCTCTTTAAGTTTGAAGGTAATTTTTTCATTGGCATCAGAACCAGTAATTCTTCTATTCTCGGCTTTATAACCAGTAAAACTGATGATTAAATCGTAACCACCATTTGGTAAGGTTAATTTAAAATTGCCTTCGTTGTCTGTTACCGTACCCAAAGTTGTATTTTGCGCAAATACAGATGTAGCAGGCATTGGCAAACCAGAAACTTCATTTGTAACTGTACCAGAAATTGTAAAATTGCTTTGTGTAAATGCAGTTGTAAAAAATAGAACACTATATATTGAAAGCAAAATAAATTTCATAATTAATTTTTGTAAGCCCGAAAATACATTATTGCTTGTTAATATTTTGTTGCAATATTTTACAAGTCTCACTAATAGTTTCTTCCAAATTAGTATATGTAAATTCTGGTAAAAATTTAAACAACTTACTATTGTCAAATTTTACTTCTGCCAATGAGGTGGCAGCAGTTTCTTTTGTAATAAGCGGAGATGCTCTAGTAAATTTACTTTTAATAGCTTCTACACGCCAAGCAATGGCAGCAAGGAGCGGAGTAATTTTTTTTGCAGGTAATTTATTACCAAATGCACGAGCCATCATATTAAAAACAGATTGGTAAGTGGTATTTTCTGCACTTAAAATAAAGCGCTCTGCAGTAATATTACTTTCCATTAATTGAGCCATAATCTTAGCCACATCTTTAACATCTACAAAACCGGAAGAACCAAGCGAGTAGTAAGGAAAACCATCATACACCGATTTAAATAATTTTGAAGAACCTTCATTCCAATTACCAGCACCTAAAATTATAACAGGATTTACAATTACTGCATTTAATCCTTCCGCCACGCCACGCCATACTTCCATTTCTGCTAAATATTTACTGTGGCCATATTTGCTATTGCTTGTTTCTGGTGTCCATTGCATATTTTCATTAATCATTTCTCCCACACGTATGCGGCCAAGCGCCGCCACAGAGCTTACAAATACAAGTTTACGCACTCCCGCATTCAAGCATGCGTTCACTACATTGGCAGTGCCTTCTACATTTATTTTGTATAATTTTTTTTCATCTTTTGGTGCAAAAGAAACAATAGCTGCGCAATGATATACTTCTGTAACATTTTGCATAGCATCTTCCAATGCATACACATCTAAAATATCGCATGGTACAGAAATGAGAGAAGAAGAATTTGCAAACTTAAGCGGCGATTTGTTGTAAATAGCTTTTACCGTTTTGCCTTGTGCAAGCAATTGCGCAATCAACTCATTGCCTACCAGACCTGCGCCACCAGTTACTAAAATCATAGTTTTGATGAAAATTGATTTAGTAATATTGTTATTTCATCTTTTAAAACTGGGAGATCTTTCATTATTATTTTCCAAATAACATCATTATTTATGTTATCGTAAGAGTGAATAATTTTATTACGTAAGTCTATGATAAGGCGTGCGTAGGAAATCTTTATTGTGATATCTAATTTTAAAAGTTTATTGATGGCTTCTCCAATTATTTCTAATTCTCTTTCTACTGCCCTTTGTATTGTTATATTTCCAATATATAATTTATAATCTCGTTTGTGAGCTAAATGAAAATCTATTGAGTTTATGGACTTATCTATATCAAATAAATATTTTAAAATTTGTATTTCTTTATCCATAAATGAGCCGCTTATTAGCATTTATTGATTTTAACAAATAAGGATTTTTTACATCTTCTTCTCTTACCAAATCTATATCCCTATGCAATAATTCTTTTAGACCATAATAAAGCGTAAACCAATTTTCGCCTTTTTGTATTGGCGATAAATCTTTATTGAAAGAAATCAAAAAATCAAAATCGCTATTCTTGTTAAAACTTTTAGAAATGGCGGAGCCGAAAGCATAAGCTTGATGCACTTTGTTATTTTTAAACAAAGCAATAATATCTGGCATTTTATTTTTAAGCAATATTTCCATTTCGCTAGTAAAGGTATAAAAAATAAGAATTAAAATAATTTAATAATCGTAAAATCCTTTTCCTGTTTTTTTACCCAAATTTCCTTCAGCTACTTTTTGTGCTTGCATGGGAGATGGTGTAAAACGTGGGTTGTTATTAAATGCATGGTAAATAGATTGCGATACGGCATAGTTTATATCCATGCCAATTAAATCCATTAACTTAAACGGTCCCATTTTAAAACCAGCATTTTCCATGAGTTTATCTATGTTTTCAAAACTAGTATTTGTAGTGCTTGCCAAGTGCATTGCTTCTAAATAAAAATGACGAGCTACACGGTTTACAATAAAGCCTGGGGCATCTTTACAAACAACTGGTTGCTTTTTTAATAGCAAACAAAGCTGATAAATGGTTTGTATTGTTGCATCATCTGTTTGTTCACCTGCAACAACTTCTACCAGTTTCATAACATGTGCAGGGTTAAAAAAATGCATACCGCAAATCCTTTGTGGGCGCTCAATGTTTTTCTGAATGTGAGTAATAGAAAGAGAAGATGTATTGCTTGCTAAAATAGTTTCTTCTGAATTTAGAGCAGCAATGTTTTTGTAAAGCGTTTCTTTTATTTCCAAATTTTCGATAATTGCTTCAATAAATACATCTGCTATACAATTTTTAATATTTGTTGTAAATAAAATATGGTTGTAAATATTTTCTTTTTCTGCAGATGTAATTTTTTCTTTGTTTAATAAAAAATCTAAATTTTTATTAATGGATGATTTTGCATTTTCAATACCTTTTTCATTGGTATCATAAAGCACTACATCAAAATTATTTTGTGCAGCAGATAATGCTATTCCACTTCCCATTGTGCCTGCGCCAGCTACGCAAATCTTTTTTATCATACTGTAAAAATAAAAAACTGCTGTGCTATTTCCTCTTTTATTTTTTAAAGATAGAAAATAGCACAGCAGTTATAAAATATGTGTTAGACAATTCTCTTAAAATCTTACAAAAAAAAGTATTAAAAAGTTGTCAGATACATAGATAACCAATTTCTCTATTGCCCTTTGTCTGCTTCTTTTTTTGCTTCAGCCTTCATTTTTTCATTAGCCGTTATAGAAAATTCAACCCTTCTATTAGATGCTCTACCAACTACAGTTTCATTGTCTTCTTTTGGTTGCAATTCTCCGTACCATTTTACCGTAAGCCTAATTGCTGCCAGTCCATCTCTTTTAAGTTCATCGCCCACTGCACTAGCCCTACGTTGCGATAGCGTATAATTATATGCATTACTACCTACATTATCTGTATGGCCTTCTACTAAAATATTTGTTTCAGGATATTCGGTAAAAATTTTTACCAATTTATCTATAGCTAATTGTGAGTTTGATGTAATGTTGTATTTATTTGTTGCAAAATAAACACCAGATTTTGAACCATCAGGATTGGTTTCATCAAAAGTTACATTAATTCCTTCGCCTACTCTTTCTACTTTTGCACCAGGTATTTCTGTTTTTATTTTTTCGGCTTGCTTATCCATATTATGCCCAATAATACCACCGGCTACTCCACCAATTACTGCCCCTAGTACAGCACCCAAGGCCGTATTATTTTTATTGCCAACATTATTTCCTATTACACCACCTATTACTGCGCCAGCACCAGCTCCAATTGCAACTCCTTTGTCTTGCTTACTTGCACGCCTTGTAGAATCACAACTTGTAAAAAATATCGATATGACTATTGCAATCAACATTATATTTGAAATTATTTTTTTCATATTATTTTTTTGTAAAATTGTAAATAAAATATGCGGGCTTACCTTCAAAAGTAATTTCGCTTTTTAACTGCATGGAGGTTTTATTTAATGATACTATGGTAAAACGAAATCCCGCCTTGCCTTCATCAATATCTTTGTAATATTTTGCATCCACTCTTTTGTATTGCAATCTTATTGGCACAGCTTTTTCTTCAAAAATAGACCAGCGAATATTTTGTTTTTTAGCAACACACTCACCGCCATTTTTTGTAATTTCATACGAACCAAGACTAGTGTTTTGGTTAAATTTCCAAGTGCTGTTTTCAAAGCAATTATAATCTGCTTCATCTAAAATTTTAGCTTTTATTTTTCCTGTTATTCCCTCGGTGGTTACGTTTTGTAATAACCATGTACCATTTATGGAACGTTTCTCTGTGCGAGCTTCTTTGGAGCTAGAGCATGCATATATAAACACTATTAGTAGTATAGCACTATATACTAAATTTACTTTCTTCATTTGCATTATATTTTTTGTATAATAATTTTTTTAATGAATATATCACATTCATTAAAATCAAAACTAGCCAATTTTTATGCTTTAAAAGAAAATCAAGTAATTATGTAAGTATTTGAAAAAATTATGAAAGTTTGCAAATTGCTAAGCAGATTCAAACTGCTTTAAAAAACGCAAATCGTTTTCGCTAAATAATCGTAAATCTTTTATTTGATAACTTAGCATGGTAATTCTTTCTATACCCATACCAAATGCAAAGCCAGTATATTTATTAGGGTCAATATTACAATTGGATAAAACATTGGGATGCACCATACCGCAACCCAGAAT
>JAYSOC010000013.1:0-2495 GCA_043723285.1 Ferruginibacter sp.
CTTTTTGCTTGCGCCAAAGTGCTTCTTCTCTATTAGATGCTGCACCATTTCTCTGGGCAAGAACTTGCAATTTATCGTTCTCTAAATTATCTTGAGGAATATTATATTGCAATTTATGTGGGTTTACAAACAAAGTGGTGTTATTTAATACAACCATTCGCTTATCGTAACTGTTTAATATCCTTTCAAAAGAATCTACCTTTTTTGTAGTAAAATCAAAATCAAATTGTGCTTTTTTTACTTTTAACTCTGTATAAAATTGTGATATTTTATTGATGAGTATGTAACTTACAGGTGAAACTAGTTGTTCGTTTGTGCTTGTAAATACAACTTCTAAAAGGCTGTTTTTATTAAACTTCACAGTATAATTATCTTTAAGAAGAGATGCTCCAACAGACCTTAATTCCGACTCAGTGTGGGGCTTTTTTATAGGTTTTACACTAAATCCTATTCTTAAATTAAATTCGTCTATTAGCAATTCTGCTACTGTTTTATTTTCACAAATTTCAACTTTTTCTCCTGCAACAGCTTCCCTAGTTTTTCTACTTTTTGCAACTTCTTCAATATTTACATTTGCTTCATCTGTAAGACTTTTGGATCCGCCTGTAGCTCCAATTAATTCACTCAATTTAGAAGTACCCGAGTTTCTATCAGGACCTGCAGTTAATGGAAAAACCGTAGATTTAACTGAATAAATCGTTGGAATTCTTTTTGCATACAAATAAAATAATACCGCTATTAATAACCCTCCAAAGAGTATTACGAAACGTAATTTTCGCAATCTATTAAAAAGCTTTATGGTAAGTGCTTGGGTAGTCACAAAAAATTATTTAATGTATTTTAATAAGAAAGCTGTAATGAAAACAGGAACCAGTGTTGTAACTGTAGATTTTGCAATGTCTGTTAATTCCTGCCCTTCTGGTCTTGCAGGAATAGTTACTACTGAACCTTCGTCTACACGAGGGTAGAAGTGAAAGAACAAGAAATTTTTTGTGCGCCTGCTTTTCCCATTCGCATAAGTTACATAAATTCTGCTTCTCCATGGTCTAACACCAAACCCACCTGCTTTATCTACATAGAAGCCAACATTAGTATGCTCTTTATCAAAAGCAATTTTGAGTGGAGATTGTACTACTCCTTTTACAGATATAAATGGATTTATTTCTGGAACAAAAATAATATCGTTTTCTTGCAGAATAATATCAAACTTCGAATTTTTATTTTTTAATGCCTTGTATAAATCTATACTTACTGGTTCATCTAAACCTGCTCCACCAGAAATAACATTTCCTGCACTATCAAAATTGGGTCTTTGCACTACCCTCTCTCTAAAATTTTCTGTTTTTCTTCTATATAAAATTGCACCCGATAGATCTGCATTATCTTTAAACCCTCCAGCCCTTGCTATAAAAGATGATAACTTTTCATACTTATTTAGCCTTGAATATAATCCAGGATATTTTACCAACCCTTTTAATTCTATATTTTGCTGTAACTCAAATGTTGGATTTTTTCTAACAAAAACTTGATCGTATGGTTTTAAAATAACTTTTGAGGATGCTGAATCAAGTTGCAAATTAGAAGGTATCGAATACGCCAAAATAGTTGTTCTTGTTGGTTTTAAGCCTTGCTTAGCAGAATCCATATCTACAATACTCGAAATTTCTAACCTACCAAACTCTGCAGATTGTTTTAACCCGCCAGATAAATAAATAAGGTCTTGAAGTGTCATACCTCCATATTTACGAAGTTTTCCTTGCTTACGGACTTCACCAAATATTTCTACAAAAACTGGATCTGCAAATTCGCTAGCACCAAACAATTGTACAACATCATTTGGAAATAATTCAACATTATTGATGCTATTAATATTGTTATTATTTATATCAGTTAAGTCCACTTCCAACTTATCTGCCTGTAAATTGGTAGAATCGCCAGCACCTCTAAAAATATAGGCTCGTTGCAAATAAGTATTTCTTGTAACTCCTCCTGCTCTATTTATCAAATCAAATAAATGATCTCCTTGTCTATATTGATATACATCGGGATATTTTATTTCTCCCCTTATCTCCATTTTGTTTACAAGTCCCGATCTTGTCAAATCTGCTTTTACTACATCTCCATCTTTTAAAATAGCATCTTGTCCTGCAATCTTTAAAATTGCTGTAGCATTTACATTTATTAGCGCTTGCCCTTCGTTTGCACTTCTGTAAATTTTCAATGAAGATGCTAATGCATCGGCATTTAAACCTCCGCTATATTTTAGCAATGCTTTTACACCTTCATCTTTTCTAAGTTGATAATACATTGGTCGTTTAAACTGACCAGTAGCTAATACTCTTTTTTCGTAAAAAGGCACTATAATAAAATCGTTGTTTTGAAGATAAGAACGTCTTCCGGTTTCGCCAGTTTGTAAATATTTATATACATCTAATTCTTCTATAACTCTGCCGTTTCTTTTTATTTGAATATTTCTTAGGTTGCCATTTTCAGTA
>JAYSOC010000014.1:0-2492 GCA_043723285.1 Ferruginibacter sp.
TTCTTATCTAAATTAATTGTCAAACTTGGCCCTACAGTTTTACCCAGCCACAATCCAGTAGAAACATTTAAACTGATATAATCAATTGCATTATTTTCAGTTTCTATAGGTATTAAAGAATTGTTATCATTAACCGGAATATTTGGTGCAATTTGGTTTTTTTGATCCTGTGATTTTTTTATTGGTAGAGTTGTTTTAGGCTTTACAATACTAGTTGGCTTTTGAATTTTTTCCTTTTCCCCTTTTTTATTTTGTTTATAACCAGAGCCGTCTGAATTTAATACATACCTGTTGCCGTCATTAGCATTTAATTTACCTGACTTAAATAAATAAATTTCATCCTTTCCTAAATTTTTGTCAGTTTTACTATTGACATTTTCCTTCCAAACAGGAGTATAAGTTCCATCTTCATTTTTCTTTCCAACCCAATCATCTGGCTTAGACGATTTATCGCCATTTATGTCAAAATAAAGTATTGAATTTCCACTAAAACATAAATATGGTCTCTCCCAAACCTTCAAAACAGGATCCACATTCCACCTCCTCCCAATCCTACTATCATACTCCCAATACATAGCCGTGGTTAAACCCGCTCCAATCTCATCACTATTTTCTTGCCCATTAAACCCATACCTATACCCACTATTAGAAGTATACTTCCTA
Source organism: Ferruginibacter sp. (assembly GCA_043723285.1). Lineage (GTDB taxonomy): Bacteria > Bacteroidota > Bacteroidia > Chitinophagales > Chitinophagaceae > Ferruginibacter. Next base: position 664 of record JAYSOC010000014.1, read on the forward strand.
CCTGGCATCGTCATACCGCCAGGATAATAATCATTAGCCGTCACCACATCCGCATTATAGTAGTTTACTAACCCATCATTATCGCTGTCAACTGCCAACTTCTTATCGGAGACAGTCACCAACACATTCCCTAAATGATTACTTAACTCAAAGAGCTACGATAAAGATATATAAATATTGCGCAATAAAAGCTCAAAAAAGATTTACTGCTCAGCTTAGCCCTGATTGAAGTGAAAATGGTTGAGGTACGAAACCATTGTAACAAAAAGCAGGAAACAAATGTTCATCAATGTTTCTATAGCTCATGCTCCTCAAAAAAAAGGCTCCGAATTAATCGAAGCCCAATCTTAAATCTTATGTATAATATCTAACGTCTAAAAATTACTCCGTCTCCACCAATCTAAATCCATTGCCATGTATGTTTACAATTTCTAGCTTTTCATCTTCTTTTAAATATTTGCGAAGCTTTGCAATGTACACATCCATACTACGGCCATTAAAGTATGTATCGCTACCCCATATTTTTTTAAGTGCGGCTTCTCTTGGTAGCAAATCGTTTTTGTATTCGCTCAGCATTTTTAGCAACTCATTTTCTTTTGGCGAAAGGGTTTGTGTTTTGCCATTTACTACAAGCTCTCTCAAGCGTGGGTTAAAATGATATTTACCCAAATCAAACTCAGCATTCACCTCATCTTTGTGCATTTCTTCATTGCGCTTAAGTATGGCTTTTATTTTGTGCAACAACACATCGCTATCAAAAGGCTTGGTAATATAATCATCCGCACCAAGTTTGTAACCTTGTATAATATCGTCTTTCATAGTTTTTGCACTTAAGAAAAACAATGGCACATCAGGGTTTATATCTCTAATTTCTTCTGCTACCGTAAAGCCATCCATATTTGGCATCATTACATCTAGCAAGCATATATCAAATTTTTCTCGCTGAAAAGCAGCAAGACCAAGTCTTCCATCTCTTTCCAGTGTTACTTCATATTCGTTCAATTCTAAATAATTTTTTAATACCATGCCTAGGTTTGTATCATCTTCGCATAGTAAAATTTTTGGTTTAATTGCTTCCATAACTTTTATATTTATTGTACAAATAAAATTGATTCGTAATTGATACTGCTAATATAATACCTAATTTTTTGTTAAGCTATTTTTTTTGTAAACTTTATCGGTTAAAGTTTTTAAAAAGGCAATAATATCTGATTGTTCTTTTGCCGAAAGGTTTAATGGCTTATTAAAAGTTGTATCAATATTAACTTGATTCGGGAAAAACCCTTTTGGGTTGTTGTAATACCGAAGCACTTCTTCTAGCGTAGCAAACATACCATTGTGCATATAAGGCGCTGTGGCAGCTACATTGCGCAAGCCTGGCACTTTAAATTTACCTAAATCACTTTCTTTTTTTGTAATTAAATATCGACCACTATCTGTAAGAAAATTTTCGTTATACAACCCAATATTTTTAAACTCATCGCCTGTAAAATCATCTGCAAAATGGCAATCGAAACACTTTGCTTTTTCGCCAATAAATAATTTTCGACCACGCTCTTCTGCAGCGGTAAATTTTACTTTATTGTTAGCCCAATCATCAAAACGGCTATCTACGGTTTCCAATGTTTGCTCATAGGCTGCAAATGCATCAGCCAAATTTTCGGTAGAAGGCTTTTTCTTAAACACTTCAAAAAATAATTTCTTATACTCTACATTTTTATTTAGCCTTGCTACGGCTTCCTTTATTGGCAATCCCATTTCTTCGGGGTTTGCAATAGGCATTAATGCTTGTTGTTGCAAAGTTGAAGCACGACCATCATAAAAAAAAT
>JAYSOC010000015.1:0-6173 GCA_043723285.1 Ferruginibacter sp.
CAAAAAACAAGGTTTACCAATCACTGGCCCATATTTGAAAGGTCTTTGGTAGAAACAGAGGTTGCTAAAAATAGACAATGGAAAATTATTATTGATAAAAAAATTGCTTGCGTGTGGGCTACCACTTTTACCGATCCGCAAATATGGGAAGAAAGAAATAACGACCCATCAGTTTATATTCATCGTATTGCGACAAACCCTGATTTCAGGGGGAAAAACCTAGTTGTCGAAATCGTAAAATGGGCAAAGATATATGCAAAAGAAAATGGCAAACCATTTATTCGTATGGATACCGTTGGAGATAATCCTGGCTTAATAAATCATTATGAAAAATGTGGTTTTGCTTTTTTAGGATTATTAAAACTTAGTGATACTAAAGGGTTGCCTGCTCATTACAATAATGCTACCGTGAGTTTATTTCAAATAGAATTGTAAAATAAAATTGCCACGAATGCACAAATATTTTATAATCTTATTTGTTTATTCATGGCGACAAATTCACAAATACCTACCCGTTACCTTCCCATATACACCATCAATATTTGCACATCACTTGGGTTTACTCCGCTTATACGGCTTGCTTGCCCAAGCGTACGTGGTTGTATTTTTTTAAATTTTTGTTTTGCTTCGTTTCCTAGGCTTACCAATTTTTCATAATTAAAATCATGTGGTATGGCAAGGTTTTCCAATTGGCTCATTTTTTCTACCAATTCTTTTTCTTTTTCTATATAAGTAAAATATTTAATTTGTATTTCCGCTTGTTCAATCACTTCTGTTGAATATTGCTGAAGGGCTTCTTTTACCACATCTACCTGTTGCATCATTTCAAAAAGGGTAATATTTGGGCGCAATAATATTTGCCCAAGCTTTTGCCTAAAAGTTAATGGTGCAGAATTTACACTAACCAAATACTCATCAGCATCTATTGCGTTGATTGTTAATATTTTAATCAATTTTATAGCTTCTTCTACTTGTTTTCTTTTGGCTATAACATTATCCATTCGCTCTTGCGATGCTAATCCTAATCTGTAACTCAGCTCTGTAAGCCGTAAATCTGCATTATCTTGGCGTAAAAGCGTTCTAAATTCTGCTCTACTTGTGAACATTCTGTATGGCTCATCCGTTCCTTTGTTTATAAGGTCGTCAATCAACACGCCAATATATGCTTCGCTTCTCTTTAGCACAAATTTTGGTTCATCCTTCGTTGCCAAATGGGCATTTATACCTGCCATTAAGCCTTGGCAAGCTGCTTCTTCATATCCGGTTGTACCATTTATTTGCCCTGCAAAAAACAAATTCTTTATTAATTTGGTTTCTAAACTTACAGTAAGCTGTGTTGGTGGAAAGAAATCGTATTCTATCGCATATCCAGGTCTAAACATTTTACAGTTTTCAAAACCCGGTACTTTTCTCAATGCTTTTATTTGTACTTCTTCGGGTAATGATGATGAAAATCCGTTTACATATATCTCCACTGTATTCCAACCTTCGGGTTCTACAAACAATTGATGGCGCTCTCTTTCTGCAAAGCGGTTTATTTTATCTTCTATACTTGGGCAGTATCTTGGCCCTGTTCCGTGTATGCGCCCTTGAAACATAGGGCTACTTTCAAATCCTGTTTTTAAAATATCATGTACCTCTTGGTTGGTATAGGTAATCCAACAGCTTCTTTGTGCTTCAGGTTTAAGCAGTTGTTTTTCCAAATAGCTAAATCCTACGAGCTCTTCATCCCCTTTTTGTTCTTCCATTTTAGAATAATCAAGGCTGCGGCCATCGATACGTGGTGGTGTTCCTGTTTTTAAACGAGCTGTTTCAAAGCCTAAACTCACCAATTGTTCCGTTATTCCTGTGGCTGCTTTCTCCGCTACCCTTCCGCCACCAAAGTTTTTTTCGCCAATATGAATTACGCCATTTAGGAAAGTGCCATTGGTAAGCACCACCGAATTGCTATATATATTATGTCCAAGTCCTGTTACTACTCCTTTTACTGCTTCATCTTCTACAATTAAATTAAAAACGGTATCCTGATAAAAATCTACATTTTCAGTTTGCTCCAGCATTTCTCTCCATGTTTGGGCAAAGAGCATACGGTCACTCTGGGCTCTTGGACTCCACATGGCAGGTCCTTTTGAGCGGTTAAGCATGCGAAATTGTATCATACTTTTATCGGTAACAATTCCACTGTAACCACCAAGCGCATCTATTTCTCTTACAATTTGTCCTTTTGCTATTCCACCCATAGCAGGATTACAACTCATTTGGGCAATAGTTTGCATATTCATCGTTACCAATAGTGTTTTACTACCCATATTGGCAGCAGCGGCGGCGGCTTCGCAACCTGCGTGCCCAGCACCCACTACTATTACATCGTATTTTGGAAACATAGTGGCAAAGTTACGAGTTGGGGCGAATAACTTCGACATCCTTTCTACGGGTGAAACACGTGGTTACTTATAGTAAACCTCCGGAAAGGTCGGGATAAGCTCTTCTGGGTTTGTTGTAATGTAATCGAAAATTATATTTAAATGTTATAACTATCTCATTAATAAGATACATAACCCTCTGTTCCCCGTGGAACGTTATTATGTTCCCCTATGGAACTGTTCCACACCCTTCACGTGGAACATTTACTCAAAATACATACTCAAACAATCTTCTTCCTTGTGACGCATTAACAAAGCATCCTTTTTAGTCTTGTCTTTATACCCACAGAGATGAAGTGCTCCGTGAAAGATTACACGATGAAGTTCTAATTCGAAAGAGGTTTGGTGATTGATGGCGTTTTCCTTCACTCTATCTACACTAATGTATATTTCACCAATAATTGGTGAAGATATAGATTCGCTTAAATCGAATGTGATAATGTCGGTATAAAAATCGTGTTGTAGAAAGTTTTTGTTTACTTCTAAAAGGTATTCATCTGAACAAAAAATATAATTAAGGGATTTAAAATCCTTCCTTTCCTTTTTAAACAATTGGGGAATGAATGCTTTTAAGGCTTTTCTGTTTTGAAGATTTACTTTGGTTAGTTGATGAAAAGTAACAGACATATTTTCTTTATATCGAAATTAAAAAAGGCTAGTATTGTTTATTTTTACGCCTTGTAAAATTAGAAGCTAATTGCTAATGTATAAGAAATTATCAGAAATAAAAATTGGGAAGGAAGTAATCATACGTGCTTTTGAAAATGAAGATATTTTTTTGAAGTTGATGGAGATGGGTTGTGTACCAGGGGAAAAAATAACAGTAGATAAAATTGCGCCATTTAAAGATCCTATATCTGTAACGGTAGCAGGATATTCTTTAAGTTTGAGATTGGATGAGGCGGAGCATATTTTGGTGGAAGAAAATTAGCCACGAATGCACGAATAAAATATTCTCCACTTTTAAAATTATTATTTTTTATTCGTGCATTCGTGGCATAAATAAAATAATTAGTACAATGAAAATAGGTTTATACTTCGGATCCTTCAACCCTATTCACACAGGCCATTTAATTATTGCAAACCACATTGCAAATAATACCGAATTAGATGAAGTGTGGTTTGTGGTTTCACCGCAAAACCCTTTTAAAAATACCAACAGTTTATTAAATGAACAACACAGATTATCATTAGTAAAAATTGCCATTGAAGGAGAAAAAAAATTAAAAGCTAGCAACGTAGAATTTAAATTACCAAAACCATCTTACACAGCCGACACACTTTTATACCTTTCTGAAAAATATCCAAAACATATTTTCTCTATCATCATTGGAAGTGATAGTTTTCAAAATATTGAGAAATGGAAGAATTATAAATATATAATAAATAATTATAATATATTAATTTATCAAAGACCCACCTTTTTTGTTACAAACGAAAATGAAAATATAAAAATTATTGATGCGCCATTATTAGAAATTTCATCTACTCAAATTCGAAAAAATATAAAAGAAAAAAAATCAATTCGCTATCTAGTTACCGATGCTGTGATGGAAGAAATTACATTGAAAAATTATTATAAATCGAGTTTAGAAAATCCAACCTAACACAACACATATTAAAACGATAACTGGCGCAGGTGTTTTTGTAAATCTTAATAAAAGAAATGTGCCAATAATTACACTTATAAAAAATATCGAAGACAAATCAAATACTTGATTAAAATTTGCTTTTAATAAATAGCATGCTGCTGCTGCCATTACACCAACAACAGCAGCATTAATTCCCTCAAGTGCTCTGAATACTGCAACAAACTTTTTTAAATATTGCCATACAGGAAAAAAGAAAAGAAGTAATAATGTACTTGGTAAAAAAATAGCTATGGTTCCAATAATACAACCGAGTAATTGATCGCCTGTTCCTTTTTGTTTCATAGCAATACCACCAGTAAAAGTAGCTACAGAAAATACTGGCCCAGGTATAGCTCTTACAAAACCATAACCAGTTAACAAATCATCTTTATTTATAGTAATTCTAAATTCATCATCTACATTACTTTTCTCAGGCCGCTCTACGTATTGGTCTATCATCATTGGTAATAAAACATCTCCACCACCAAAAACTAAACTACCAAAACGATAAAAATTTTCAAATAAATTGTATGCTTTTCTATTGCCCCATTGTTGTTTACGGGCTGTTTCGCTAAATATACCTGCTATTAAAAATATTATAGCAAATAACCAAATATTTGTCCATTTTATTTGCCTTGGTTTTATAATTTCTTTTTCAGGAATACGCTTACTACTAAAGCTTGTAGCTATACCTGCACATACAATCAATATTGGAAATATCCATGGTGTTTTAAAAAAAATAAACGTAATAAGTAGTGATAATAAAACTATAATTTTAGTAATAATATTTTTTGCAGAAATACCAAACATTCTAACCGTGGCAAAAATTAAAAAACCAATAGCCATTGGTTCTAAAAACTTAAATAAATTTTGTGAATAATTTTTTGTAGGCTGCAATGTTAGCATAAATGATAAGGCGCCCATCATTATACAAGCAGGAATAATCCAAATTAATAAAGTTATAATTGCTAAAAAAATTCCGCCTCGTTTATAACCTATAAGAGTGAGTGTTTGTGTACTTCCAGGCCCAGGTAATAATTGACAAAAAGAATTAAAATCCATCAACTCTTCTTCAGATATATATTTATGTTTTTGTACAAATAATTTAAGCATCATACCTAAATGTCCTTGTGGTCCGCCAAAAGCAGTAAGACTATAAAAAAAAACAGTTTTTAAAAATGATATATGGCGAAATAATTTCAAATAAATAATTAGTTAAAATCAAATATAAAATAAAAAATTTTATTAAAAGAAAAGCCGCCAATTAATAAGGCAGCTCTAAAATCTAATATCTAAAAATCAAACATCTATTTCTTCAATCCAATCTCTCTTAATCGCTCATCTAAATATTCTCCTGCAGTTGCATCTTTATATGCTATAGGATGTGTATCATCTACACAACTATCTAAACATTTTAAACTCATACTACTACGTGGATGTAAAAAGAAAGGAATAGAAAAACGACTAGTATGCCACAATTCTCTTTTTGGATTTACAACCCTATGAGTAGTACTTATTAATTTATTGTTTGTAAATCTTTGTAGCATATCTCCCACATTCACCACAATCTGCTCAGGAAGGCTCGTAACTGGTATCCACTCTCCAACCTTACTTAATATCTCTAAACCATCAGCAGAGGCCCCTACGAGCAGTGTAATGAGATTTATATCCTCGTGTTGTTCTGCCCTTATAGCACTTGTAGGCTCATGTGTTATAGGTGGATAATGTATAGCACGTAAAATACTATTTCCATTATGGATAAATTGATCAAAGTAATGTTCCTCTAAACCAAGGTATAATGCAATGGCTTGCAATAATGCAGTACCAGATTTTTCAAAACCTCTATACGCATCATCAAATGTTTTATTAAATGCTGTAACCTCAGCTACTTTTACATTTGCTGGATATTCTTCTTCTTTGAAATTATTTGTGGCTACTTGCCCATATTGAAAAAATTCTTTTAAATCTGGCGCATCGCTGCCTTTTGCATGCTCTGTACCAAAACTTGTATAACCACGTTGCCCAGCCATTCCTTCAATTTCATATGTTCGCTTTTTTTCTAATGGTAACGAAAAAAATTCTTGAACGTACTGATATAAATCTGCAATTAATTCATCTG
>JAYSOC010000016.1:0-6172 GCA_043723285.1 Ferruginibacter sp.
TCGTGTGTTATGTGGCACAGGTACATACATTCGCAGCCTTGCGCATGATATGGGGCAGGCGTTGGGTTGTGGCGCATACTTGAGTGAATTGCGAAGAACAAAAATTGGTGAATATAATGTGGATGATGCGGTGAGTATGGAAGGGTTTTTGGAGGGATTGGTGATTGGTTGAATAGTTGATTGGTTGAATGGTTAATTGGTTGAATGGTTAATTGGTGGAATAGTTGATTGAGTGGTTTAATAGTTGGGTGGTTTTGAAATAATATAGAGGTTAACAATTTTAAAAACTCCGAAACCCACAACCCTTCAACCCGTAACCCGCAACTTTTTAGAACGGATAATTTATACCAAAAGAAAAATTAAAATTTTCATATCGCCATTGCCTGTATTCCTTGGATAATATTTTTTGAAATATATCATCAAAACTAAAATCAGGTTTTTTCCAACCATTATTTGTATCGCTTGTTTCGGGTCTTTTAATTCGGAAGCCAAAATCAAATCTAAGTACTAAGTAAGAGGCATCAAATCTTACGCCATACCCTGTGGCAATACCAGTTTCTTTCCATATATTTTTAGCTTTAATTTGAGTTTCATCAGGGCCACCTAGTGGGTTAGAATTTTTAATATTCCATACGTTACCCATATCTACAAAAACTGCACCTTTTAATTTTAACCAAGAAAAAATTGGAGTGATATCGTGCCGGAATTCAGTATTAAATTCTAGTTGTAGATCACCAGTACGATCATTAAAGGTGCTTTGCCCGGCTACAAATGGTATTAACTTTTGCGAGCCTCTACCAATGCCTCTAATTGGCCAACCACGCATACTATTACTACCTCCGCCATAAAATTGTTTAAAAAATGGAAGGGCACTATCACCAAGTTGAGGGAGGCCAACACCTACAAAATACCTTGTGGCTATTTCAAACTTTTTGAATGAAATCGTATTTTTATATTCCAAATCTATTTTTAGGTATTTTCTTTTTATATCTTTCAATATTTTTATCCTGCCCCATGTAAGTCCACTTTCTTCTATATTTATTCTAAAAGATCTTTCAGTTATACTATTATTTTTGTTTGTATGCTTTTTTATGCTCGAATAATTAGCTGCCATACCAAGTACAAATGAGGTATTGTAAGAATAATTGAGAAAAGGTCTATTAATTAAAATAGTATTAAAACTGTCAGTTTTGTTGTATAAATAATTGAATTCCGCATTAAGTGGGCGAAACGTTAGTTTGATATTGTTTTTATTTATAAATGAATACCCCAAACTGATATTTGCAGACTGTAAATTAAAAAGTTCTAATCTATTATTGTACGATAATGTTGTGTTAATAAAACTTTCTCCAGTTTTAATTCGAAATTTTTCCATTGCTTTTTTTGATAAGAGGAATCTAGGGAAAAAATAAGTTGGTATTAAATATTTTGGCAGGAGTAATTTGGGTACTGTTACATTATTGCTATAGCTAATCTCATTAGAGTTTATTATATTATTGGAATTGGTTCTATTTTTATTATTAAGCTCAATACCTGCTCTAAGGTTATGTGTCATTCTTATAGCTTCTTTACCCAAGTTTTTATTTTCTAATAAAAAATTTACAGATACACCAAACAAATTTCCGCCAAGTGCATTTTTAGCATTGCCTGTAGAGTAGCTTAAATCTAACGAATTTACATTGCCGAATTTTTTTGCTGGTAACAGCTCTATTATTAAATCTATTTTATCTGGCTCATCAAAATTATCGATGATACGAATATTTACACTCTGCCACACACCAACCCTAGACAGGTTATTGAGCGTTTTGTAATATTCATCTTGTTTGTACACATCGCCTGGGTGCAGTGTAATATTGCGTTCTAATAGCGATGCTCTAAATAAATATTGATGGTAGCGAAGTATTAAATTTTTTGTTTTTAACTCAATAAGCTTTGAGGATTTTACAAAATTATCACCTGACCTGAAATCGGAGAGTACATAAATTTTGTTGATGAGATATCTGCTTAATTTTGTACTGTCTTCTGGTTTTACAATTACAAATGCAAGTTTTACAGTGGGTGAATCTCTTTTTTTCTGCGCTTCATTTAACGCTTCCAATTGCTCAAAAGGATCATCGCTAATATTAGTTAATGCAGCAATGCTGCTATCGCCTCTAACCCTTAACTCAGCTGCCGTAAATTTGTAATAGCCATTGTTGCGAAAACTATCTACCAATCTACTAATCTCCGAAAGTACAGCGGTTTTTGTAACAGGATTATTTTTTACAAGCATTGCTTCATTACGAGAATTGATAGCGATGCTTTGCAATTCAGGAATTTTTAAACGATAACTTACCGTATCTATTAAAGTGGGTTTGCCAGCGGTTACAAAATATTTTACTATTATTTGATTCTTTTTTTTGCCAACCGTATCTTGCGAATATGTAACTGTTGAATTGTAATATCCAAGATGATACATTGACCCTTGCATATTTTTTGCAGAAATACTTGAATATCCTGTATCGTAAACAACAGGATTTTTTATAAACTTTAATCCTAAAATTTCTTTTGGCGCTTTTTCTTTTGAACTATCTTCCAATTGGTTTTTTAATCGTTGTTCTACAGCATCGGCCTCTTGCTTATCAAATTTCCAATCTACTCGTACAATTTTATTTTCTATTAAATAAGGTTTATTTTTAGGAACTTTAGAGTAAAAGGTAGTTGCTTTTTTTAAAAAAGTACATGAAGAAAGTAACAGTAAAAGAAAAATTATATATTTAAAGCGAAAAAGACTCATTTTGTGCTAAGTGCAGATAATCTGCCTAAAATTTTATTTATGATTACAAAAGCTACCATCAAATATATCCAAAGTTTGCAGCACAAAAAAGTTAGAGATGAATTTAATTCATTTTTTGCCGAAGGGCCAAAAGTAGTAACCGAACTTTTGGAGCATAATATTTTTGAATGTGAGGCTATTTATTGTACTCAAATGGGATATGATGCACTCGATAAAAAGCATGTGAATAGGCTCTCGGAGAAGATTAGCATTGTACAAGATTATGAATTAGAAAAAATATCGGCATTAACTTTTGCAAATAATGTATTGGCCGTTTTTCAGAAAAAAATAGTGCCCAATAGTATAAATATTGCCAATTCGTTAACATTGGTTTTAGATGATATACAAGACCCTGGAAACCTTGGCACCATTATACGAATAGCAGATTGGTTTGGGATAAAAACCATTTTTTGCTCTGCTGTCACGGCTGATTGTTATAATCCGAAAGTAGTGCAAAGCACCATGGCTAGCCTTGGTAGGGTAAATATTATGTATGGAGATATTAAAGAAATGCTACAAAAGCATAGCAACATAAAAAAATACGCAGCCGTGCTTGGAGGAAAAAATATTAATAGTATTGGAAAGATAAAAGAAGGCATTATCATTATTGGTAACGAATCGAAAGGTATTTCGAAAGAAATTATTGACTTGGCTGATGAAAAAATTTCTATTGAAAGAATTGGATTGGCAGAATCGTTGAATGCTGGGGTGGCTGCGGGGATAATATTGTTTAGCCTCACCCCCTAACCCCCTCTCCTAAAAAGGAGAGGGGGAACTCCGAGATTAAGTAAAAGAGCAGGTAGAAGATTAATTTTATAAAATCTTATTTTCAATAATCAATCTGTTACATAAACTAAGGCATAATCTATTGCATAATAAAAGTTGAATAAAGATATGTAGTACAAGTGAGTGACACAACGATGATGACCATAGCTGCTTCTTTGTTTGGACAAAAAAATAAAATATTATCTATTGCATAATCTCATTAGTTTCTTCCCCCTTCGGGGGAGATAGAGGGGGCATCTTCTTCGGGGGAGATAGAGGGGGCTTAGTTACCTAAACGTAATTGCTTTTACAGGTTGTACTTTTTTTACCAAGTAAGTAGGAATAATAAGTGTGAGAAAACAAACAAATAACGTTGCAAGATCTACCCATAAAACCTGCAGCCAATCTACATCTGCTTGTGCTACGCTCATGTAATACGACTCTTCGTTTAGTTTTATAAAACCGGTTTGTTGTTGTATAAAACAAATGGCGAGCCCGAAGATTGTGCCTGCAATTATGCCAATAATGGCTACGCCAGATGTGTTGAAGAGAAATATTTTTTGTATGTCCCAATCCTTTGCGCCAGTGGCTTTGAGAATGCCCGTCATGCTGGTACGCTCTAGCGCAAGTATGATGAGGCATGTAATGAGATTTACGGCTGCAATAATAACCATGATTACGAGCAAAATATTTTTTAATTGTCCTTGTAAATTGAGCCAATCGAAAATTTGTGGTTGTACTTGTTTTATACTTTTTGCGTACCAAGTGTCTGGTAATTCGTCGTACATTTTTGCGGCAATGCTGTCTGTTTTTTTATAATCTTTTAACAAAATTTCGTAGCCTCCAATTTGGTTCGGCTCCCAATCGTTCAAACGACGAATGAGGTTAATATCGCAAAGCGCAAAGTTTTTATCATAATCTTCTATGCCAGTTTTATAAATGCCTGCAATATTTAATTTGCGTGTTTTTTTGCTGCCATCTTGTTTAAAAAAATATACAATCAAACTGTCATTTACATTTAATTTTAATTGTGTGGCGGTATAATTGCTAATATTTATTTGTTGGCTATAACCGCTATCGGCAAAGTTTATCCATTTTCCTTTTATAAGAAATGGTTGCAATCTTGCAAAATTATATTTGTTATCAAGGCCTTTTAGGAAAACACTTTCTATATCGGTTCCGTATTTTAAAATGGCAGATTTGGTGGCATAACTTTCTACGGAAACAACTTCTGGCAAACTTTTTAAATATTTTACCACCGTATCGTTTGCGTTTATTGGATACTCTTCGGCGCTGCTTCCTCTATCATCTATGCTCTGCTGCACACGTATATGACCCCAAAAGTTAAAAACTTTTGTACTTATTACTCGCTGAAAACCATTTACAAAACTGAGGGCTACAATCATAACGGCCACACTGAGTGTAGTGGCTGTAGCGGCAAGCCCAATAATGAATCGGCTAAAGGTTTTTTGTTTAACAGATGCTAATCTTTTAGCTATGAAGAACGAAACGTCCAAATTCGTGTTATTTTTGTTGTATCTTCAAAAATAAATAATTTAAACTGTAAATGAATTTTAAAATTTTTTTAGTTGCTGGGTTGTTTTTTATGGCTTCTATAAAAAGCAAGGCACAAGAGCCCGACAAAATATATAAGAATTGCATTGCTACTGCACAATTGTTTCAATACGGCAATCAAACACAATTGCCAGTGTATAACCTTGGCGATAGAAATAATTTTGAGCTTGAGTTTGATGACTTAGAAGGCAATTACAAAAGTTATTATTACACCTATCAATTGTGCGATTATAATTGGAAACCAGTTAATCTTTCGCCATTTGATTATTTGAAAGGTTTTACGCAAAACCGCATTAGCACTTATCGTTACTCATCTATTGCTCTTACAAGATACACGCATTACCAAGCAATTTTGCCAGACCAAAATTCGGTGCCGACAAAATCGGGCAATTATCTATTGAAAGTTTTTACAGATGGTGATACTGCAAATCTTGCTTTTACAAAACGGTTGTTGGTGGTAGATGCTAAGGCTTCTATAAATGCATCGGTAGTACAATTGCTGGGTGCACAAAATTTTTCGGCATATCAAAAAGTGCGGTTTACAATAACCACTGGCGATATAAATGCTTTTAGTGCAGCACAGCAAATAAAAGTAGTGGTGCTGCAAAATAATCGTTGGGATGATGCACAAAAAGATATTGTACCCACATTTGTACGTGGAAATGTGTTGGATTATACCAATGAAAATATTGCACTGTTTCCTGGTGGTAAAGAGTGGCGCTGGTTAGATCTTAGAAGTTTTACTTTGCAAAGCGATAGAATAGACCATGCTGAATATGGAAAAACGTTTACCAATATGTATGTGAAACCCGATGTGGATAGAAGTGCACAACGCTACATTTATTATCCTGACTATAATGGCACGTACAATATTATTACTTACGAAAGTATAAATCCGTTTTGGCAAGGCGATTATGCTACAATAAAATTTAGTTATGCGCCACCTGGTGGAAAACCGTTTGATAAAAAAGATATTTTTTTGAGTGGACAATTTACTGGCTACGAATTAAATGATAA
>JAYSOC010000017.1:0-6168 GCA_043723285.1 Ferruginibacter sp.
GTAAAAAATGTTAATTAGCCTTTTAGTAAACATGTCATTAGCAGCTTGTCGAAGACGGGTTATTTTTGAATATAACTTCTAGTATAAATTGCATCGCCTTCGACATCCGCCAATGGCGGAGACATCAAAATAATTTGAAGTAAAAGAGTAAGTATTTTAATAATGAAAGAAATTAGATTATATCGAAATAAATTTTTAGTCCTATTTATTAGTACTGCTTTATTTATTTTATCATGCAATCATAATAAAACAGAAAATAAACCTGTTTTATTTGAAGCATTAGAAAGCACACAAACAGGCTTAAATTTTTCTAATAAACTTACTCCCCGTGCAGATTTTAATATGTTTAAATACATGTATTTTTATAATGGCGCAGGTGTTGGTGCAGGTGATTTTAATAATGATGGATTAACTGATTTGTTTTTTACAAGCAACCAAAGTCAGAATAAACTTTTCCTAAATAAAGGAAATTTAAAATTTGAAGATCTAACAGCCGCAGCAAAAATACCAAATGATAGTGCTTGGAGCACGGGTGTATCTGTTGTAGACATCAATAACGACGGGCTTTTGGACATGTATGTATGTAGGGTGGGAAATTTTGAAATATTACAAAGTCATAATCAATTTTTAATTTGCAAAGGCATTGATAAAAATGGCATTCCCTTTTATGAAGATGAAGCCGCACAAATGGGATTGGCAAAATCAGCTTTTGGTACACAAGCAGCTTTTTTAGATTATGATGGTGATAGTGATTTGGATATGTATTTAATGAACCACTCATTGCGTTACAATGGAACATTTAATGAACGTAAAACTTATGAAAACACAAGAGATAGTTTAGCTGGCGATATGTTATTTAAAAATGATAACGGAAAGTTTATTGATGTATCAAAACAAGCAGGCATTAGTGGCACGGTTATAAGTTATGGCTTAGGTATTTGTGTTTCAGATATAAATTTGGATGGGTGGCCTGACATTTACATTGGAAACGATTTCCATGAAAATGATTATTTGTACATCAACCAAAAGAATGGAACGTTTGCAGAAACTTTGCAAACACAAACCATGCACACGAGCCAATTTAGCATGGGTGTAGATGTGGCTGATATAAACAATGATGCATTACCCGAAATAATTAGTATGGATATGCTTCCTTATGACCCCAAAATTTTGAAACGCTCATTGGAAGAAGATGATTATAATTTATTTAATTATAAAGTAAAAGCAGGGTATCACCCACAGTTTAGTAGAAATGCTTTACAAATAAATGATGGTAGAGGAATGTTTAAAGAAGCAGCTATGTATGCTGGTGTGGAAGCTACAGACTGGAGCTGGGCTGCATTGTGGACAGATTTTGATAATGATGGCTGGAAAGATTTGTTTGTGAGCAATGGAATTCCGAAGCGATTAAACGATATGGATTATGTAAATTATGTAACCAATACAGAAATTCAAGATAAGATACGAAATAATAAAATGGATGAAAAGGAAATGGCTTTGATAAATAAATTTCCTGAGATAAAATTGCCTAATAAATTTTTCTTAAATAAACATGATTCAAAATTTGTGGAAATCGGAAGCCAAATAAAAAATGATAAGCACACTTTTAGTAACGGTGCAGTGTATGCAGATTTTGATAATGATGGCGATGTAGATATTGTGGTAAATAATATTGAAGATCCAGTATTGCTATACGAAAATAAAACCAACAAAGCAGATTCAAATAAATGGATTGAATTAAAACTAAAAGGGGATGTCCATAATATAAATGCTATTGGAGCAAAAGCAATAGTATTTGCCAAAAATGAGATAAGAACTTATGAAAAATATCCTGTACGGGGTTTTCAAAGCAGTATGGAAGTGCCGTTGCATATAGGTTTGGGTAATGTTTCAATAGACTCAATTTTAATAGTATGGCCTGATAATACTTACGAAAAGCTTAACTATAAAACGGATTCCATTCAAGCAATAACTTATAAAAATGGCTTACCAACATTTGATTATAAAATAGTAACTGAATTTAATATACCTACAAATACAGCAAAAGATATAACTGCTGAAGCAGGATTAATATTTAAACACGAAGAAAATAATTTTAATGAATTTGATAGAGAAGGTTTGATTCCGTTTATGGTTTCGAGAGAGGGACCTGCACTTGCAGTAGGTGATGTAAATGGCGATGGATTGGATGATGTATTTATTGGTTCAGCAAAATTTATAAAGCCAAAATTATTTTTTCAAGAAGCTAATGGAACGTTTGTAAAATCTTCTCAAATAGCATTAGACATTGATAGCACATACGAAGATGTGGATGCCAATTTTGCAGATGTAAACAATGATGGGTTTAAAGATTTATTAGTAGCAAGCGGAGGCAATGAATTTTATGGCAATAGCGAAATGCTATTACCAAGAATATATTTGAATGATGGTAAGGGTAATTTTACAAGAAAACAAGATGCATTTGTTTCAACTACACAACTCACTGCATCTTGCATAAAGCCTTATGATTTTAATGGCGATGGTTTTGTAGATTTATTTATTGGCGGCAGAGCTGTGCCATGGGAATACAGTAAAACACCTACCTCCTACTTATTGCAAAATGATGGTAAAGGAAAATTTATTGACGTTACTAATAAATACAATGCCGACTTAGCAAAAATTGGAATGGTTACCAATGCCGCTTGGACAGATTTGGATAAAGATGGTAAAAAAGATTTGGTGGTAAGTTTGGAATGGGGCGGTATTGTTGTATTTAAGAATAATAAGACAAATTTTGAGAAAAAAATAATCACAAATAAATTAGGCTGGTGGAATTTTGTATTTCCACTTGATATAAATGGCGATGGTAATGAAGATTTAATAGCAGGAAACCTAGGTGAAAACAATCGCTTTTATGCAAACGAAGAAAAGCCAGTAACTCTTTACTACAAAGACTTTGACGATAATGGTAAGAAAGAACAATTTCTTACTTATTTTTTAATGGGGAAAGAAATTCCATTTGCAGATAAGGATGAATTAACAAAGCAGATGCCTTCATTAAAAAAGAAATTTTTGTATGCAGAAGATTTTGCAAAAAGTCCATTGCAAGATGTACTGGGCAAAGACAAAGTAGCTAAGGCTGAAAAATTACAAGCTAACTATTTCTCCAATGCATTTTTGGTTAACGATGGCAATTGGAATTTTAGTGTGCAAGCATTTCCTTGGCAAGCACAACTTTCGTGTTACAAAACTGCTGCTGTTATCAATTATACAAAAGATAGTTTACCTAATATTTTACTTGGCGGAAATTTTTACCATAGCAATATTAGATTGGGGAAGTACGATGCAGATTATGGAACTATTTTAAGTAATAAAGGCAAAGGCAGTTTTACGGCCGAAAATATTAATGACATCATTATTAAAGGTGAAGTAAGACATATTTTACCAATAACAATAAAAGGAAATAAAGCTTTTATTTTAGCAAAAAATAATGATGCTATTCAAATTATACAATTTTAACTTAGAATGTGTTTTTTATAAATAATTATCTTTTAAAAACGGGTTGGTAAATTTTGGTAATCCAAAGATTAGAATCAAGAATTTGAGATCTGTTCGTAACTAAAGATTGATAAGGTATTGCAGGTGCACTTAATTTATAATCGGTTAAATAATTACTAAACTGTGCCAAACATTTTTCTACATTAGCAGATCCGCCTTTAATATCTGCTTCTAGCAAAACTCCTTGAATCATAAACTTTGGCAGGAAATCGCTAGATGCTTTTAAAGGATTATTAACTGGTAAGGCAATCATTACATCTAATGAATTGCCATCTTCATTTTGGTGTACATTCATCATTGGGAAATTTGTTTTCTGGGCTCCATTTGATATAGCATAATTTTCTAGTTTTTCTATGGTTGCATATATTTCATCAGTAGAAGGATATTTATCATAGATTTTTCTAATTGAAATTAAATGTGGGTCTGTTACTTTTGTAAAATTCACTTTAAACCCATAAATATTTTTTGGATCGTTAAAATAATTTTTTATACTATCAAGCAATAAAATAATATTCTCTTTTACTACATTTTTTTGAAAAGGATTTAATAACTTTTCGTATAAGCTTGGAGATGTTACAACCGATGGAGTCCAAACCAAATTACAACTTGTATCATTTATACTTGTTAATTGTAAAAAGCCAGTTTCACTTTTGTTGTTTGCACTCACATTAAAAGCAGCTCCATTTCC
Source organism: Ferruginibacter sp. (assembly GCA_043723285.1). Lineage (GTDB taxonomy): Bacteria > Bacteroidota > Bacteroidia > Chitinophagales > Chitinophagaceae > Ferruginibacter. Next base: position 4,226 of record JAYSOC010000017.1, read on the forward strand.
AATTAGCCTCGTAAGCGAGTATCTTACCGTTCCAAAACTAAATGCAGTATCGTTAATCTTTTTACCTGGCCACCATTTTTGCCAGGTTTTTAAATCTAATAAGTTTCTTGTAAGAGCTGCATCTGTGCAATTAATAGAAACAGTTACAGGATTGTTATTTGAAGGTTTTAGAATTACAAAACTAAAATAACTCACCATTATAATAGATAGACCAATAATATACTTTTTCACTTAGTGTTTAATTTTTATGTTATAATAATTGCCAATTGCGGCTCCTTGTTTCTTCCCTTCTGTTATAGCAGATAAAAAATGTATACCCCCATAAAACCTACTAATACCAGCTTCATCAGCAGCTTGTGAAATGCTTTTAAATGAACGCACAAGTCCTAAATATTCTTTTTCGGTAGTATCAGTGAAAGCAACATTTTTTCCGATAATATTTTCTATAACAACTGCTGCTGCGCTTGATATTACACTATGTCCACTTGTGTATTCAGGGAATGGTGGAGTTTGTAACAGCGGCTCCCATTTATCATCAGTCAAAGTCCGTATTGCCGTTACTGGTCTTATTTTTTTACTTTCATATTTTTCTTTCCAACAACTTATAAATGCATCAAATATAACAACACTTGCACTTGCATATAAATAAGCAGTTTCTACAGTATTTTTTTTATTAGAAAGTATGGATACTATCCCCATCCAATGCCCAACCGGCGTTGTTTTTTTTGTAGCAAAAGTAAAATGCCCTTTATGATTTGTCACAAAAGGATTATCATCCCAAAAATGAGCAATAGTATCTTCTGCAAGCGTTAGACTTTTACTCTTTGTGTAAACATCTAACATTTCTTTGTAAAAAGTACTTGTTTTACTTGTGTTGTAAATCGGTGCAGGAATTGGCTTAAACTGAGCGGCAGAATCTAACAACAAAGGTTTTATTAATTTCCAATTGGATTCTATCGCATCAAAATAATCAGGCGGTGTTTGTTGCCACTGGCTATTATCATTGTAAACGCTATATTTCGGCATTCCCCTCGTCAATTTATAATTGTCTTCACTGGCTCGTTTTAAAATATTATCAGAAATTGTTTTAGCGAATGAAACAGTATTATCAAAAGTTTCTCTATCCAAATTATTTTTAAAAATAGTTGAATAAGTTTTTATTTTTTCATTGATACTATCTTTAGAAAACACCAACGCCTTAGCTGTTATAAAAAATGCAAGCACAGATGCAGCATTATAATTAATTTTTTTAGGTACATTCAATTCCAATTTTGAAAAGCCTTTTAATTGATTTGTCAAAGAATTAAAAGAAGTATCACTAAATTTTATAGCTTCATAATATGCAAGATTGCAATATGCATATATTCGACTACTCACAGGCGGCGAAAAAATATCATGCACAATTAACTCTGTTAGGTTTTTTACACAATCATTCTGCAAATTACTTGTATTAAGAAATATTTGTTTTTGCTCTTTGCAACTACAAAAAATTGACATTATTAACACAAATAAATAAAAGAATTTCCTTGACATATTATTTCAAATTTTTAACCTCGTCTTTCGCATTTGTTATTTGTATTTTTTTGGCATTTTCATACTGTGATAAATATCTACTACTTTGACTTTGAAATGAATTGCCAAAATAAAACTCTTGTTTTTGTTTTTTACCATCCGAAAATTCAATTATCGCAAAAACATCATTATTGCTTATCGCTTTTATTTTGTGTTGCCTATTTAATTTAAATGCTTTTACTGGACCATTGTTTTGTGTTGCAAAATGTACAATTTCATTTTTTACAATTATTGTAGCTAACGATTTTGCATTTCCGACAACATAAAACCCCGAAATGGTAGGTTGCTGTGCGTTAAAATTTTTCTTGCCATCATTAATTAATACAAGTCCATTGCCAGCATCTTGTCTTCCTAAAAAAGGATGCATGGCA
>JAYSOC010000018.1:0-2487 GCA_043723285.1 Ferruginibacter sp.
TTCATAAAGCACGAGGCAATTCATAATGCAAGAGGCAATTCATAAAGCACGAGGCAATTCATAAAGCTCAATGCAATTCATAAAGCACAAGGCAATTCATAAAACACGAGGCAATTCATAAAGCACGAGGTAATTCATAAAGCACGAGGCAATTCATAAAGCACGAGGCAATTCATAAAGCACGAGGCATTTCATAAAATAAATACAAATACCTAATCTAAAAAAATTGAACTAAAAAAGTATTATTTAAAGTTGCCCTTTCAAAAATTCATATATGTCTTTCCAACTCGTACTTGCCAATGCAGTCCAATTCGTTTTTAATTCGTCAATAGTATCTGTCAATTCCTTTTGCCCACGCAGGTTTTCGGGGTTTACAAAAATAGCTTTGCAGCCTAAGTTTTTTGCAAATTGCACATCAGTAATTCTATCACCAATTACAAAAGAGTTTTGCATATCTACCCCGGGGTTGTTTATGTATGCGTGCATGCGGCCTATGCGTGGCTTGCGCAAGGGAGATTTATCTTCGGGAAAAGAATCATCAATAATAACTTCTTTAAAATGTATGCCTTCGTTTTTAAAAACGTTGAGCATAAAATTTTGTGTAGGCAAAAACATTTCTTGTGTAAACATGGGCGTACCTAATCCGTTTTGATTTGTTACCATTACAAGAGTATAATCTAATTCACTCGCTATTCTACTAAGCCAAGTTATTACATTGGGGTAAAAATATAATTTATCAAAACTATCAATTTGTCCGCCAGATGGTGGCCCTTCTATTAACGTTCCATCTCTATCTATAAATAAATATTTTTGCATTTTTTCTTATTAATGAGCCGCAAAGTAAATCAAATAAACTTCGCTAATAAAAAATTATTAATTATTCATTTTAAAATTATTCATTACTCTACCAATCTCCCATTTCTATTCCCAAACCTGGGTTAGTATTATAAATAATTTTACCATTATCGTATGCTACGCCTGTAGCAATATCATCTGCTAATAAAAGTGGCCCATCCATATCTAAATAATCTAGCATAGGCGCCAAATGCGCCATAGCAGCGGAGCCTACTGTACTCTCGTTCATACAACCTACCATTACTTTCAGTTGTAATTCTCTTGCTCTTGCTATCATTCTACGTGCTGGGGTAATGCCGCTGCATTTGGTGAGTTTTATATTTATACCATGAAAATGATTGACACATTTTTCTACATCGCTTTCTTTTACACAGGCTTCATCTGCAAATAATGGCAATGGAGATGTTGAATATAATTTTTTCATGCCATCCCAATCATCTTTTGCTAGAGGTTGTTCTACAAAAATAATACCGAGGTTTTTTAATAATGGAATTTTATGTAGCGCTTGCTCTAGCGTCCATCCTGCATTTGCATCTACACAAAAAGGAGCAGTAGAATGCTTGCGCAAAGTTTCAATTATTTTTACATCGCCATCATACCCTACTTTTATTTTGTACAATGGCCAAGGTTTTTCTGTCATTTTTTTTACCATCATTTCGGCGGTATCTATGCCAATGGTATAATCGGTAATGGGTGCTTTGCTGGTATCCAATTGCCACAAATCGTACAATGGTTTCTTTTTCATTTTGCCATAAATATCCCATGCTGCCATATCTAATGCACATACCAAAAAAGGATTGTTTGGAAATAGATGATGCAAATAATGCCAATAACGCTCAGGATCGCTCAACGAAAATTTTTCTACAAATTGTTTTTTTGCTTCTAAATCTTCTATCATTTTTTCGACTGTAATATCGTAGTAAGTTATTGCTGGTGCTTCGCCATAGCCAACTTTACCAAAATATTCTAGCCGTACTATTAATGATGGCTGATGGGTTTTTGTGCCTTTAGAAATGGTAAAAGGATATTTAAATGGAAGATTTATTTTTTTGTAGGAGAGTTTTATCATGAAATGGTTTTGTGGTTACAAAGATGCAGGTTTAAGTTTATCAATAAAAAAGTTGTTACCCAAAAAAATAGAAACTTTGTAGTATTGTTGATTGAAAAACTACAGATGAAGGGCTGCGGTGTATGAAGGGTTTATCCCTACATGCAATGTAGGGACGAAGCGATAGCGGAGCCCGTAATACGCCGAACAAAAGCCGATTATTGTATATGGCACACAGCCCCAAATGCCTTTTACTGCTACTTCTACAGAAGATTTTTTTTAAAACCAATGAAAATACCTGCTTGCTTTATTTTTAAAAATACCATAAATAAGGTATTGCAGTAAAATATTTACACATAGTAATTATTTGGTATATTTTGTTTACATTTGAGACAAAAACCAAAACACATGAAACATATAAATTTTGCAATTATTATTGCGCTTATGGTTGCTGCTGTTATGCCTGCGCAAGCACAGAAAGTTTTGAAAGAATTTATTGTACTTCAAATGCCTGAAGGTGGTGGTAAAAATAGTGCTGCGGTTGCATGGCATCCGCTTACAAAAAAATATTACTCTAGCATGGC
>JAYSOC010000019.1:0-6153 GCA_043723285.1 Ferruginibacter sp.
GCGGCTCAAACTAAAAAAATAATTTTTTTAATACCAACACTAACAATGAAAAAAACATTATTTATATTAAGCATATTCATCAGTATCCACTCATTTGCACAAACAGATTTGGATGGCTTGATGATGGACAAAAATCTTTTCTGCGCAGGCATCACCGCAGGAAAAACTTCTTGGAAAAATTACTGGGAAGGTACTTTTAAAAGAGAAAATTTAAACCTTGGTAAAGTAAGCAATAGTACAACAATGATAAATGGAAACTATGGCATAACAAATAAATTAAATGCCATTTTCACTTTGCCATATATTAAAACAAAAGCAAGTGCCGGGCAGCTTGCTGGGCAAAAGGGCATACAAGATTTATCTCTTTATCTTAAATGGGTAGGATACTCAAAACAATTTAAAAAATCTATTTTAAAAGGCATACTCTTTGGTGGAGTAAGTAGCCCCCTAAGCAATTATACACCAGACCTCTTGCCATTTTCCATTGGATTGCTTAGCAAAACTGCTAGTGTAAGAGCCATGGTAGATTTTCAGCAAAACAATTGGTTTGGCACTGCATCGGGCGCTTACATTTATAGAGGTAATGTTAAGCTAGATAGAAATACGTATTATACCACTGAGTTGCATTACAGCAATATGGTAGAAATACCAAATGCTACCAACATCAATATCCGCGGGGGTTACAGAAGTGAAGTGTGGATTATAGAAGCCATAGCAAACAAATGGATAACCAATGGTGGCTTTGATATTAGCAAGAACAATATACCATTTGTGAGCAATAAAATGAATGCCACTACCATTGGTTTGCATGTAAAATATGAAACAACTTTTGTAGATGGCTTATCTTTTGTAGGAGATGGAATGACAACTGTTGCAGGAAGAAATGTTGGACAAACATCTGGCTTTACTGTTGGTGCATTTTACATAATGGATTTTACAAAAAAGAAAAAAGAAACAAAATCAACAACTACTACTCCAAGTAATTAAAATAAATAATCATGAAAAAAATATTATTATACATAACTATCATCGCTTCCATTTCGCAAATCATTTCTTGCAAAAAAGAAATCGTTGAAGAAAACGAAATATACCAACTACTAAACCCCACAAGGCCCGATGCAAACGCAGGCACATGGCGGCCGATATTGCTCACCACAGCAAATGAGTTTGCATGTACTACTCCCATTGCAACCACAAGCCCCGACTATGTTTTACAATTAAACGAGATAAAAAGTTTTCAAAATGATATCACATCAGAAAAAAGAAAATTAGTAAATTATTGGGGTGCCGGTGCAGTACTTCGTTGGAACGAAATTATGAGAGAGCTTGTAGCAAAACATAATATTGCACCCTATCAAAATGAAGATGGTACTTATCCAATACCAAGTGCAAACAATCCATTAGCTTACCCAACGTTTCCATTTTCAAATCCACCTTATGCAGCACGTGCATATGCATACGTAAGTGCAGCGCAATACGATGCATGCATAGCAGCATACTTTTATAAAAATCAATTTAATCGTACCGCACCATTTAATGTGGATGGTAACATTCAAACATTGTTACCAAAATCAACTTTATCATCTTACCCAAGCGAAGATGCAGTGGTGATGGGTGTTTCAGTGGAATTATTAAAATTATTATTTCCGGGTGACCAAGATTTTATAACCCAAAAAGCAGAAGAGCACAAACGTGCCAGATTAATAGCTGGTGCAAATGTGCGTAGCGATTTAGATGCAGGTGAAGCTTTGGGAAAATTAGTTGCCGCAAAATTTATAGCACGTGCACGAAACGATAGAGCAGGCGCAGCAGTAAGCACGCCAGCCATATGGGCAGCGCTAGAAGCCAATACTGCCGCTACAGGAGAAATACCATGGATAAGCCAAGAGAGTCCAAAACGCCCAGGTATGCTGCCATTATTTGGAAGAGTAAGAACATTTTTATTCGATTCTTTAACGATGGTTACAAGCATTCGCCCTTCGGCACCGCCATCTACATCATCGCCACAATTTGCAACTGAGTTAGCAGAAGTATTAAATTATAGCAAAAATATTACAAGAGAACAATTGCGCATTGCACATTTTTGGGCAGATGGTATAAACACATACACACCGCCAGGGCATTGGAATTACATTGCCGCTACAGATTTTGTACAACAAAATTTTAGCGAAGCTCGTTGGGCTCGCAACATGGCATTGCTCAACATGAGTTTAATGGATGCAGCCATTGCATGTTGGGATGCAAAATATTTTTATTACAACCCTCGCCCATCGCAAATGAATAACGATATTAAAACAGTAACGGGTTTACCAAACTTTCCTGCATACATTTCAGGACATAGTACATTCAGCGCTGCGGCCTCTACCGTATTGGGTTACATTATTCCGGCCAATTCGGCAAGTTATAATGCCATGGCTAAAGAAGCATCCGAATCTCGTTTGTATGCCGCCATACATTATAGAAGCGATTGCGAAAAAGGGTTTGAAACAGGAAACAAAGTGGGAGCCTATGCGGTTACTCGTGGGCATATGGATGGTGCGGAGTAAAAAAACAAATGAATAATTTATCGCTCATTAGTTGGAATATCAGCCTGAGCTTGTCGAAGGCGATGTGCTTTAAAAAGAACCACTATTCAACATTAACCCGGCTTCGACAAGCCTGTCTGCCGACAAAGGCAGGCTCAGCATGACAACATTTTATTTTGGAGTTTTATTTTGGAGCTGTAAGCAAATACCATTGTTCAACATTTGTTCGGGCTATTCGCTGTACCTACGCTACGCTGCGGTGCCGCTTCTATCCCGCAGCCCTTTATCTTTAGTTTTCCAATTTGGCAAAACCACAAGCGCTTCAATTTATTTCAAACTTCTTTTAAATTCTAAGAACAACCGTTTGCAGAAACAAAATTTATAATTCTAGCAAAATTCAACAACGTTGTGCTTCTTATTTATCCTATATTAGTTGCTCATCCCCCACTTATATGAAAAAAATATTATTAAGCTTTTCTATTTTATCTTTTGCAAATACTGCATTTGCACAATTACCACAATTAAATAAAAACAATATTCCAGCGGTTATAAAAGCACTAACACTTGAAGAAAAAACAAGGTTAATTATGGGATTAGGCATGAATGTACAAGGTGATTTATTAGGTCCAAACTTAGCACCGCCTGATACGCTAACACGTATCAATCCTGTACCAGGTTCTGCAGGTATGACTTATGCTGTACCAAGATTGGGAATTCCTGCTATCATTTTAGCCGATGGCCCAGCAGGCTTACGCATAGACCCCACAAGACCAAACGACACAAAAAAATATTATTGTACCGCATTCCCCATTGGAACTATGCTTGCCAGCACATGGAATGATGCGCTTGTACAAAAAGTTGGTAAAGCTATGGGCAATGAAGTGAAAGAAAGAGGTGTAGATATTTACTTAGCTCCAGCATTAAATACACACAGAAATGTATTGGGTGGAAGAAATTTTGAATACTACTCCGAAGACCCTTTAATAAGCGGAAGAACAGCAGCTGCATATATAAATGGTGTACAATCAAATGGCGTTGGTACTTCTATCAAACATTTTGCGGCAAACAACCATGAGGCAAACAGAATGAAAATAAATGTGCAAGTGAGTCAGCGGGCAATGAGAGAAATTTATTTAAAAGGTTTTGAATATGCAATAACCACATCAAAACCATGGACAGTAATGTCGTCGTACAATAAAATAAATGGCACATACACATCGCAAAATAAAGATTTAATTACAACTATTTTGCAAGATGAATGGAAGTTTAAAGGACTTGTAGTAACAGATTGGTTTTCCGGTGATGATGGTGCTGCACAAATGAATGCAGGCAACCATATGATTATGCCAGGCACAAAAAATCAATACGACCAAATTATTGCAGCATCTAAAGATGGTTCATTATCTGAAGAAAGATTAAATAAAAATGTAGAAAAAGTATTGGAATTAATTTTGCGCAGCAATACATTTAAAAAATACAAATATACTGATAAACCAACTTATAAAGAAAATGTAACTGCTGCTATAGAAGCTGCTACAGAAGGAATTGTTTTATTGAAAAACAATGATAACAGTTTGCCATTGAAAGATAAAAAAACAAAAATTGCTTTATTCGGAAACGCTTCATACAAAACAGTTACTGGCGGTAGTGGAAGTGGCGATGTAAACAAAGCATATTCTGTTTCCATTTATCAAGGTTTGCAAAATGCTTTTGAAATTAAGAAAGAATTTGAAAATATGTATACAAAATACATAACAAAAGCAGAAAGTGAATTGCAAGCACCAAAAATTTGGTTTTTGCCAAAACCTGCACCTGCAGAAAAAGAAATATCAAAAGAAGAAGCGCAAGACTATGCAAGTAAAAACGATGTTGCTGTTTTAACAATAAGAAGAACAAGTGGGGAATTTATAGACAGAAAAGTAGATGATGATTATTTGTTGAATGGCCTTGAAAAAAGCAATATTAAAAATGTAAGCGAAGCATTTCATGCAAAGAAAAAGAAATTAATTGTTTTACTAAATGTAGGCGGTGTAATAGAAATGAAAAGTTGGGAAGCAGATGCAGATGCCATTTTATTGACATGGCAAGGTGGGCAAGAATCAGGCAAAGCAATAGCAAATGTTGTAAATGGAGAAGTAAATCCATCAGGTAAATTGGCTACTACATTTCCTATAAAATATGATGACCTTGCATCAGCAGATGGTTTTCCTGGTACACCTGATTCATTGCCAAACTCTATACAATACAAAGATGGCATTTATGTTGGTTACAGATATTTTGAAAAGTTTAAAGTACCTGTACAATATGAATTTGGCTATGGTTTGAGTTATACAAAATTTGACTACAGTAATATTACAATAAGCAATACCAATTTTAAAGATAAAGTGTTGGTATCTGTTGATATTACAAATATAGGAACTGTTGCTGGCAAAGAAATTGTAGAAATTTATTTGGGTGCGCCTACTACAACATTAGATAAACCTATAAAAGAATTAAAAGCTTTTGGCAAAACAGATTTATTGGCTCCTGGCAAAAAAGTTAAAATGAGTTTCACCATCAATAAAATAGATTTAGCTTCTTTTAATGAAGCTCAATCTGCATGGGTAGCAGATGCAGGTGCTTATAAAATTTATGTTGGTGCTTCGTCAAAAAACATTAAATTGACAACGGGTTTTACATTGGCAAAAACAGAAGTGGTTAAAAAAGTAAATAATGTATTAGCACCTGTTGAAAAAATTGAAGAATTAAAATAATAACTTTGAATTTAAAATTGTCAGCCTGAGCTTGTCGAAGGCGGGGTTCATTAAGTGGGCCAGCATAGACAAGCTGAGCTTGACACTCCAACAGTATCGAACTTTTGTCATTAGCAAAGAGCTTAAAAACTTTTACGAGTGTCTCAGGCTGACAACACAATAATTTAACGAACATGAAAAAAATAACCACCACACTCCTATTTTTATCTTTAACCATTTCTCTAATGGCACAAAAAAGACCAGATGAAACTTACGGACAATTGTTTTTAGATGTACAAAACGGAAATGTATTTCCAGATAGTAAAACATTTGTGGATTGTACGCCCAAGCGCAAACCTACAGACATTATGTACGACTATGGACTTGCAAAAGGAAGTGGGTTAGATTTAAAAAAGTTTGTAACAGATAATTTTAATTTGCCTGTTGGGCCACCAGCATATGATAATGTTATGCAAGAAAAAGATGTGGTAAAACACATTAAAAGTTTGTGGGGCATTTTAAAAAGGGATGCAGATAAAAGCATGGAAGGTTCATCATTGTTGGGTTTACCAAACGCATACATTGTACCAGGTGGGCGCTTTAGAGAAATTTATTATTGGGATAGTTATTTTACAATGCAAGGTTTAAAAGTAAGCGGCGAAGAAAAAATGATGGAGAGTATGATTGATAATTTTGCATACTTAATAAATACTTATGGCCATATTCCAAACGGCAATCGTTCGTATTACATCAGTAGAAGCCAGCCGCCATTTTTTTGTATGATGGTAGAATTATTGGCAAGCATAAAAAGCGATGCAGTGTATAAAAAATATTTATCCGCCATGCAAAAAGAATACGATTATTGGATGGAAGGTACAGCCACGTTAAAAAATGGC
>JAYSOC010000020.1:0-2477 GCA_043723285.1 Ferruginibacter sp.
CTATCGACTAAGCAGCCATGGCATACGAAGTATTGCCATTTGAGTTTTTCGTTTTCAGATTAAAGTGCTAATAACGCAACGCACTACATGCTTACACCTACAAAGATCTATGCTGTCAAAACCAAAACGGCCCCAGAAAATATTTACTATTTAAGATTTATCATTTAAGATTCGTTAAACCTTTGGCAGCATTGCAAAAATACGAAAGTAGTTTGTTAAGAAATCATAAAATTATTTGTGCGTCCCCCATTGCCGCAGTTTATGATAATGGTTTGTGTATTATAAATTCAAAGCTGTTTAATATTGGGCGGCAAAGGGTCGGGCTATACGCTAATACTCCGGCACAAAGCCAACGCACAAAACCTCCACCGGGGTAGCCGCTTCTATCCCTCACGCTTCAATTCGACACCCTTCAAAAAATAGTACAGGATCAGGTGCATTTAAAAAGTCGCAAGGGTTGTCAACCTTAATTGGTAATTTCAAAATAAATGTACTATGTAAAGGTTGACAACCCTATCCGCAAACTGCGACATTGTTAATTGCACCCACACAATCTTACATTCAAAACTTTAAAAAATCTCCACTATTTTTACAACATGGAGGCAAAGCAATTTTACGAAAATAGAATAGTTACATTAACACAACAACAAAAAATATTACAACAGCGCAAATCTATTTTCGGCATTTTACGGCTAGGAAGTATGCTAGCAATTATTGGAGCATTCTACTTCTTATGGTCTTTAAATAAATTGTTTGCCATTGCTACAGCTGTTATTTTAATTATTGTTTTTATACAACTTATTTATAAAGATCTTGCAAACAAAGCTGCCATAAAACATTTGCAGTATCTCATCAATATTAATGAAGATGAGCTAAAAGCTTTGGAAGGAAAATACAACCAATTTGAAGATGGTGCACAATTTACTCCGCACGATCATTTTTATGCAAACGATATGGATGTTTTTGGCAGAGCATCGTTATACCAATCCCTAAACAGAACAACATCCGAACTTGGCGCAGAAAAATTAGCTACATGGTTATTAAGCCCTGCAACAAAAGAAACCATATTGCAAAGGCAAACTGCCGTAAAAGAACTAGCCACAAAATATGAATGGCTACAAAACCTGCAAGCATTAGGCAAAGAAAGCAGCATCAAAAAAAATACGCTTGAAAAAATTAAGCATTGGCTGCAAGAACCAAATTTATTTTTACAATTTAAACCTTGGCAATGGCTTCGTTGGTTATTGCCAATTATCATTTGCAGCATTACAGCATTGTATAGTTTCGATATAATTACTGAGCAGCTTTGGTATTTATTTTTATTTATTTTTTTAGCTATTGCATTCCAAATAAACAAAATAGTTGCACCATTGCACAATACATTATCAAGCATGGTAGAAGATTTGGGAATTCTATCTGAAAGCATTGCTGCTATTGAAAAAGAAAATTTCACTTCTCCCCTATTGCAACAATTAAAAACAGATTTACAAAAACAAAATATTGCTGCATCATCTAAAATAAAAAAACTAAAAAAGATTTTAGACAGATTAGATTTACGCTACAACATCGTTATCGCTATTCCACTAAATATTTTTCTGATGTGGAACTTGCAACAAGTATTAGCTTTAGAAAAATGGAAAAAAGAAAACGATGATAATGTACAATTGTGGTTTGATACTTTAGCCGAGTTTGAAGCACTCAATAGTTTTGCAACACTACATTTCAATAACCCTGCTTTTTGCTTTCCATCATTAAAAGAAACTCATTTTTTCATTGGGGCAACAGAACTTGGGCATCCGCTTATTCATCAAAACAAAAGAGTAAACAATTTTATAACTATAGAAACCGCTGGAGAAATAATGTTGGTTACAGGCAGTAACATGGCAGGCAAGAGTACATACTTGCGCAGCATAGGCATAAACGTAATACTCACCATGGCTGGCGCTCCTGTATGTGCAAAATCTTTCGAACTTTCACCTATTCAATTACTAAGCAGCATGCGCATTGCAGATAATTTGGAAGAAAGCACTTCTACTTTTTATGCAGAACTAAAAAAACTTAAAACAGTAATAGAGAAAATAAATGCTGGCGAAAAAGTATTTGTATTGCTAGATGAAATTTTGCGTGGTACAAATTCACTCGACCGACACACAGGCTCAGAAGCACTCATACGCCAACTCATAAAACAAAAAGCTGTGGCAATATTGGCTACACACGATGTAGCATTGGCCACATTAGAAAAAGAATATCCATCAAACATTCTCAATTATCATTTTGATGCACAAACAAAAGGCGAAGAATTATTTTTTGATTATAAACTCAAAGATGGTGTTTGTACAAATATGAATGCAAGTTTGTTGATGAAGAAAATTGGATTGGAAATATAAACCACCTCAATTTCCATCGAAGGGGGACGAAACGCTCGAGATTATGCTATAGAAGTGTGTAGAATTTTCTATGTGAATATTTCCAGTTAA
>JAYSOC010000021.1:0-2463 GCA_043723285.1 Ferruginibacter sp.
CTGGCGGTAGTAAATATTTATGGAGTCCACCAATTTATTTAAGCAACATTAATATTTCAAATCCAAAGGTTTTAAATCCTTTAAAAACTACCACATATACGGTGAGCGTGAGCGATACTTTTGGTTGCCCTAAACCAGTATCAAAAAGTATTATTGTAGAAGTAATAAAACTTATTGCTGATGCTGGCCCATCAGATACTTCTATTGTACTCGACCAACCATTGTTTTTAAACGCATCTAGCAATACAACTGGTATTGTAAATTATTTTTGGACAACACCAAATACTTGGCTAAGCGATATTAATATTAAAAATCCAGAAGCAAATCCGCTAAACAATATTACTTACAAAGTGGAAGTGAGTAATAGTATTGGCTGTACAGATAGTGATACAATAAATGTAAAAGTATTTTTTCTTCCTCCCGATATTTATGTACCAGCTGCGTTTACACCAAATGCGCCTGATGGTAAAAATGATTTATTTAGACCAATACCTCTCGGCATAAAATCGTTAGAATTATTTAGTGTGTATAGCCGTTGGGGGCAGTTATTGTTTACTACCAATAAAATAAATGCCGGTTGGGATGGAAAGTATAAAGGCATTCCACAAGGGTCTGGCACTTATGTATGGCAAGCCAATGCTACAGATTATAAAAACAAAAAAGTATCTAAAAAAGGGACAGTAGTTCTTCTAAGATGATAGGCCCAAATTTTTATTTTTTCGACAATACATCTTAATTAAATTTTCTAAATATTCATTATGAACAAAACAGTTTTCATTACTGGCGCTACATCTGGCATTGGCAAAGCATGTGCAGAAAAATTTGCAGAAAATAATTTCAATATCATCATCACAGGAAGGCGGAACGATTTACTTCAACAAGAAAAAACAGTACTAGAAGAAAAATATAAAATAGATGTAACTACACTTTGTTTTGATGTACAAAATAAAGCCAATGTTTTTGATGCTATTAATAATTTGCCAGAAGACAAAAAAAACATTGACGTTCTAATAAACAATGCTGGCCTCGCTTTGGGCAGAGATGCTTTTGATGAAGCAGATATTACAGATTGGGAAACCATGATGAGCACAAATGTAAATGGGCTATTGTATGTAAGCCGAGCATTAATGCCGCATTTAAAAAAATCGAAAGGACATATTATAAACTTAGGCTCCATTGCTGGTAAAGAAGTATATGAGAATGGCAACGGATATTGTGCAAGCAAATTTGCAGTAGATGCCATTTCAAAATCAATTCGAATCGATTTGTTGAAACACAGCATCAGAGTAACTTCTATAAACCCTGGCGCTGTAGAAACGGAATTTTCTATTGTACGTTTTAAAGGAGATAAAACAAAAGCTGATGCAGCTTACAAAGGATTTACTCCACTTACTTCAAATGATATTGCAGATACAATCTTTTATTGTGCTACGCTTCCAGCCCATGTTTGTATAAACGACCTCACCATTACTTGCACTCAGCAGGCAAATGCTTCCATATTTCTTAAAAATATTTAAATTTGTTTTAAAAGCCATAAGGATTTTAAAATATTTCATTATTCTTACAATATTCATTTTCAATGTATTATAAAAATATATTTTATATTTTGATGTTATAACTTTGATTACAACTACACTTGTAGTATATATTCTATTCTCTAAAAGCACAAGGAGCTACATTTAACAATAATTAACAAAATATCTTTACGTCAAGAAAGAAATGAAATCCCTTTCTTACAGAATCGAAAAATCCTATTATCCCTTTTGAAAGAAAAACCCTCGAGAATGAAAAACCTATTATCCATCACACTGTTTATCCTAGTAATAGGATTTGGCAACAAAAGCTTTGCTCAGCCAATGGCTACTAAAGTTGCCTTCGATGATGCAGCTATCATGTCTCAAGTAGATAGCTTAAAGGTACTATTCGAAAAAGAAGGTTTTGTAGCGGTTAAAGAAGCGGGAATGGCAATGGAAAGCGAATATGAAATTCCAGTTATCGTTCCATTGAAAGAAGGAACTTGGTACCGCATCATTTTTATTGGAGATATTACATCTAGATTATACGAAGTAAGAATGTTTGATTGGAATGAGAAACAAGTAGTATATCAAAAGAAAATGTGGGGAGATGTTGACGGAAACATTATCAACTACGATTACATTCCTCGTTTCTCTGAATACCACATGATAAAGCCAGTACAGGTAAACAAAAAGAAAAAACAAGTTGGTGGTTATTTTATGATTTTCAAGAAAATTATTAAGCCTTAATTAAAATAAAAATATTTTTAAAACCTTTCTGTAAAACTTGCAGGAGGTTTTTTTTTGATAGAATACATACAAAAGCAAGTAAAATATTATTAGCTACTTTTGAATATTATAAAGCCAAATATTCAAATGCATTTTTTCCAACTTAGATTTCTATCCGCTTTTTTTCTACTACAATTATCCTATTCAAATGTACTATCAC
>JAYSOC010000022.1:0-2462 GCA_043723285.1 Ferruginibacter sp.
CAAATGCACTTGGACAAACTAGAGATGCAATGGCTACATTATTAGTTTCAGATGTGTTGAATGTAAAGATGAATGGAACTACTACTTTTTTTGATGGGGTAGCTGCAAATACTTTATCTGGTAGAGCATTGGCAGATGATGTTATTGATGTAGAATTGCTACTAATATTTGGTGGTTCAACCGGCGGTTCTAACCCTGGTTTAACAAAGGATAATGTATCCGCTAACGATAAAGCATTCCTAACCACATTTCCCTATTTAGCATCGCCTTTTTAAAGGTTAATTTAGAAATGGAAAAGGGCGTGTAGTAATAATTTTTTATTGCACGCTTTTTTTATAACGCTTAAAATTACAAAAATGAAAAAAATATTCTTATACAGTTTATTGCTAGCAGGCTTTTCACCTGCATTGATAAGCTGTAATAAAAAAAACAATATTGCTAACGTAAAAGATTACGGAGCGTTTATTAATCCAATATTTCAAAAAGCACAATTGCAAAAAAACGAAACAGAAATAAATTTTTGGAACAATAGATTGAATGCAGATACAGGTAGTTTTGCAAATATGCTAGAAGTAGGTTTTAATACTTTGGCACATTTTAAATTGACAGGTCATGTAAATGATTTATCGTTTGCTGATTCATTATTTTATGGCGTTATACAAAAATTAAATAATAAAGATGCCGGTGCTTACTTAGCACTTACGCAAAACGCCATAACCCAGCATAGGTTTAAAGATGCAGAAAAATATATTTATGCAGCTGAAAAAATTGGTGCAGATGCTGGTATTATCAATTTATTAAAATTCGATGTGAGCATGGAGCTAGGTAATTATTTGCAAGCAGAATTATGTTTGAAAAGTATAACCGAAAAAGAAAAGAATTTTGATTATTTAATTCGTAAGGCAAAATTTGAAGATCATCTTGGTAATGCAGCAACATCTATTAATGAAATGGAAAAGGCTTATAACATTGTAAAAAACAACAATAAAAAATCTACACAAATATGGGTAACAACCAACCTTGCAGATATGTACAGCCATAGTGGGCGCATACAAGATGCATATAAAATGTACGTAAAATCTTTGCAACTGGATAGTGCCAATTTATATGCACTAAAAGGTATAGCTACCATTTGTTTTGCCAACGATAAAAATGGAGATGAGGCAGAACGCATTTTTAAATTTATATTATCAACTACTGATGCGCCCGATTTAAATTTAAACCTTGCAGAAATAAGCGAATGGAAGGGAGATACAAAAGCCAAGAATGAATACCTACTTACATTTCTAGCTAAAATAGAAAGCAATAAAAAGTATGGCAACATGTATAATAAATATTTGGTAGATGTTTATTTGAATGACAAACTAGATATTGCTAAAGGATTGAGTATTGCAGAAAATGAAATGAACAATAGAAGAACGCCTGAAACATACTCTTGGCTTGCATTGGCTAATTATAAAGCAAACAATATTAGCTTGGCTACAGAAATTATAAATAAAAATGTATTGAATAAAACCTTTGAGCCACATGCTTTATATGCAGCCGCTGTTGTGTTGAGTAAAACGGATAAAGTTTTATCTGATAAATTGAAAGCGGATTGTAAAAAAAGTGAATTTGAACTTGGGCCGGTAAAATATGCGAGGTTAATACAAGGCATTTAAAATAATACTCCTACAAAACACATGCAGAAAACCAAAGAAAATCTTATTGTGCTTTGTGGTAAATATTAATCTCCCAAAAAAAACTAAGAAATGTAAAAAATAAAATTTGTTTTGGAAATCCTATTTAATCATAAAATAATAAACTTTGCAGCTATCATTTTTTATCACTAATTTTAAATTTTAAAATTTAGTGCATATTAGCAGACAATTATATACAGAACAAGAACTCGTTTTTTCCTTAAAGCAAAAGGATGAAGCAGCATTCTCATACCTATACGATAATTATGGTGCTGCGCTTAATGGTGTTGTTTATGCAATGGTAAATGACTTTGCTTTATCGGAAGATATTTTGCAAGAAGCATTTCTAAAAATATGGAATAATATAGATGCATACGATGAAACCAAAGGCAAACTCTATACGTGGATGCGAAGAATAACCCACAACTTAACATTAGATACATTAAAAAGCAACCAACATAAGTACCAGAGCAAAGTGGTGAGCGACGAAAGAGTAGTTGCAAATGTGAGTGTAATCAATAATGTTTTTACAAAATTAGATTCGCAAGACTTTAAACGAAAATTAGAAACCTTAGATAAAAAACAACGATTAATAATTGATATGTCCTATTTTCAAGGATATACGCAAGAGGAAATAGCAAAAGAGCTTGAAATGCCGGTGGGTACCGTAAAAACAAAAATAAGAAGCGCCATTATTGAATTAAGAAAAATATTTAATTAAACATTGCAAATAAACGAAATCATATCATCTGGCTTGCTTGAGCTCCACGTTTTAGGACTAAC
>JAYSOC010000023.1:0-2454 GCA_043723285.1 Ferruginibacter sp.
AACGCCATGTAACGGAACAAATCCCTTTGCATGTATTACAAAACCATTTTTACGAAATGACAAAAGTACATTTGAATGATGGGTCGTTTGCATAATATATGACTAAGAACCACATTTTTTTTGAACCACAAAGAAAACAAAGTAAAACACAAGGAACACAAAGAAAATTTTTGAATCACAAAGGCATGAAGGAAATATATGAACACAAAGAAATTTGTGAACTTGGTGAAACCATTTGTGTGCTTTGTGGTAAAACTATTTTTTGAGCCACAAAGGCAGAAAGAAAAACAAGAAACACAAAGAAAAACATTGTGAACCTTCCAAATCTTAGTGTCTTCGTGGTTCAAATTGTGTGCTTTATGGTAAAACTATTTTTTGAGCCACAAAGGCAGAAAGAAAAACAAGAAACATAAAAGAAAAACTTTGTGAACCTTTCAAATCTTAGTTTCTTCGTGGTTCAAAATTTTAAATGGTCCTATAAATTTACTCCACTTCCACCTGCTTGCTTGTTACAGCACCTTCAAATACTTCTGTAATAAATTTTCTTTCGGTAGGGTTGTAGCCATTGCCTTTTTCTAAAAAATGCACTTTCATATTTTCAATGCTTATAGGGCAGCCATCGGGTATATCTGCAATATTGCTGTGCATAATATCATGTCCATCCAATATAACTACTAAGCCACTTCCTATTGCTTCCATTTTATTACCTTCTGTTACTATCATGCCAGTATCTTCTCCAAGCCCAATACCAATGCAACTTGGGTTGCTAGATACAGCTTGTGCAAGTCTTCCAAAACGTCCTCTTTTTTCAAAATGAGAATCAAAAATTACATCATCCATAAACCCCAAACCAGTAGTAATTTTTACTTCGCCTTTTAAATGGGCTCTTGTAGCATTGCCTTCATAAATCATGGTATTGCTCATAGCCATTGCACCTGCAGATGTGCCAGCTACTACAAATGTATCTTCGTTGTTGTATCTATCTAGTACAATTTGTAAGAAATTTGTACCGCCAAAAGTAGTTGTAAGCCTAAGCTGATTGCCACCACTAAACATAACGGCATTACAATTTTTTATTCTATTTAGGTGTGCTTCATCGCTTGCATCTACACGGTTACGTATATGCATAAGGCCTACATTGGTACAGCCTATTTTGCCAAAAGCATTCAAATAATTATCGCCAACTTCCACAGGTATCATACTTGCAGTTGTTATTACTTCAATTCTTTTTTCTGGTCCACCAATTTCTTCTACAATTCTTTTTAATATTCCTAGTTCAAAAAAATTAAGATTGTTGCGTTGTATTTTTCCAGTTTCCAAATCAGTGCCTTTATCTTCGGCACCTCCAATAGCTATCAATTTCCCTTTTGCAAATTCCATGCATATTAAATTATGGTTAATACAAATGTAGGGTATGTGTACTTATAGTTATTTTTTTGTTATCAACTTTATGTGTATTATTTAGTAAAAAATGTATTGCTATTAAAATAAGATAATAGTAAAGTTTTGCTATGTATTGTGTGTAATTATTTTAATTTAAAAAAATCAAAATCGTTAATTTGCAGCCATGCAACAATACTTAAATCTTTTACAAAATATAATAGATAATGGCTGCGATAAAGCCGATAGAACAGGCACAGGCACAAGGAGTATATTTGGGCACCAGCTTAGGTTTAATTTGCAAGAAGGTTTTCCTTTAGTTACCACAAAAAAAGTACATTTAAAAAGTATAATACATGAGTTACTTTGGTTTTTACAAGGGGATACAAATATTGGTTATTTAAAAGAGCATAATGTAAAAATATGGGATGAATGGGCAGATGAAAATGGAAATCTTGGGCCAGTGTATGGCAAGCAATGGCGTAGTTGGGAAGGAGCAAATGGTGTAGAAGTAGATCAAGTAAAAGATGTAATACAACAACTTAAAAATAATCCGGATAGTAGAAGAATAATTATTAGTGCATGGAATGTGGCAGATTTGCCAAAAATGAAATTGATGCCTTGTCATTGTTTATTTCAGTTTTACACTTCAGCACCTGATGAAAATGGAAAACGAAAATTAAGTTGCCAATTATACCAACGCAGTGCAGATGTTTTTTTAGGAGTGCCTTTTAACATTGCATCGTATGCATTACTTACCATCATGATTGCACAAGTATGTGATATGGAGCTTGGCGATTTTGTACACAGTTTTGGCGATGTGCATTTGTACAGCAACCATTTTGAGCAGGCTAATTTGCAACTGACCCGTACGCCATTTCCATTACCAACAATGAAAATTAATCCTGACGTAAAAGATATTTTCAGTTTTAAATTTGAGGATTTTGAGTTGGAGAATTATGTGAGTCATCCGGGGATAAAAGCGCCGGTGGCGGTGTAATCTTATTAAGCCCAATGAAAAAAAATAGTAGCCTTACCAGTAAAATTTTAGCATACAAAGAACTACAGGATTTT
>JAYSOC010000024.1:0-2445 GCA_043723285.1 Ferruginibacter sp.
AAATGATTTTATATTTACAAACGATGTTTATCAGGATAAATAATGAAGTATCTATTTTAATAAATAATGCAATTATCTTATAAAATTTGATAGATTTATTACTATTTTCTTTTTATTTTAATACCTCAATTGGGATAAATTTTTTCTTTGTTTTTTATTAGATATGGTGTAGGGCTAGTATGGGTTGTTATTGAATATTATCTGATTTTTTTATTGTGGCAATCTCATCAGCAGCTCTTTTACATCTCCGTACCAATGCTCCCAAGGAATAAAATGTGGCGCACCTTTTAATATTTTTGTTTCTACTTTTTTTGCATTTATCAGCATCCTTTTGGCATAAGCCGCATTGGCTACTGGTACAAATTTATCTTTGTCGCCATGTATTATCCATACAGGACAGGTAATGGCATCAAACTGTTTTGATAATAATGTAACATCTTTTTTAAATGCCCATAGCTCTTTGTTGCTTGGCCTAAAAGCACCCGGTAATAAATATTCTAGAGAGCTTTTTGCAAACAAACCTCTCCATTTTTCTGGCGCTTCATCTGTTGATGATACCGATGCCGCAAGTAAAACAATACCAGAAAAAGTATTGGGGTTTTCTGCTGCAAGCTTTATAGCTAGCGCCCCACCAAGTGAGTGGCCAATAATATAAATTGGCTTTTTATTGTCAATATAAGTCAATAATGGCGAAATTATTTCTGATTGTTCTTGCATATTCTTTGCATCTCCAAATTGACTATAACCAAAGCCCGGCCTATCTATAGATATCATTCTATATTTTGCTAACAAATCTTTATCTTTCATATATACACTAAAAGCATCCCAACTACCAGGTGAGCCATGCACAAAAAACAATGTTGGTAAACTATCATTTCCTGTTTTTGCAAAATGAATATTAAAGCCGTTTATATTTATTTTTTCTGTGTGCAATTGCACATTTTCTTTCAAAAATTTATTTTTTGATTTGCTATCACTAATTCTAAATTTCATACAACCTTGTGCAAATACTACCCAGCAACACAAAATAATAAATACAATAAACATATGCCTATTTCCTTTCTTTTTTAACATAAATATTTTTACTTTATTCTTCGTCTTTTATTTTTTGTGAGGCTGCGCCAATAATTTTATAATCATTTTTCTGTTGTACAAAAGCAATTAGTGCGGTATTATTTTTTGCAGTATTAGGCAATGAAGGTATTTGTATTTCGCCTTCTTTATTTGCTTCTTTTGTTATCAATTGTCGCACCACATTTTCATTTACCAATGTAATACCTTCATTTTCTCCTCTTTTTATTGAGGTGGTTTCTTTAAGTGTTATTACAGCCATGTTTATAATGCAAGCCTCAATATTACCATCCAGTGCATATTTTATTTGTAATGATTTATTTTTTTTTATAGTTGATGATAATTGTGTAAAATGTACAACCGCATTTGTATGCAAGGCTTTGTTTAAGTTTTTTAATAATGAGCCCTCGTCGGAACCAACAAATTCGTTGTTGCCATTCACAAACATTTGTGGTGTGTATGGTCCTCTGCAATTTAATGCGGCAACATATTCAGATTGTCTTTCAGAAAAAATTTTACTGCTAAACGGGTCTGCCCAGCCAAGTCTATTCCAATAATCTACATGAAACGATAAGGCAAATATTTTTTTATTTTCTTTTGCTGCATTATAAATTGTTTTTGTAAGAAGTTTGTCTGCACTTGGGCAGCTAGAGCAACCTTGCGATGTAAATAATTCTACTAACGCTATTGGTTCAAAACCTATCGGGGTTTCTACCACTTTTTTTATTTTAAAACTAAAAAATATAGTTACCGCTGCAAATAATAAAACGTATAGGAAAGGTTTCTTTTTCATGTTTTTGTATTTATATCAAGTACAATAAACTAGCATAAAAAGTTCTTTAGCATAATAGTGAAAGAAAATAAAAAAACCTTCTGGTGAGGAAGGCTTTTCAAAAATACTGTCTTTTGCGGTTTTTTTTTTAAGATATTGGTCGGGTGGATTTCCCTTGAAGATATTGGATATTAAATTCTTCTTTAGTGTTTCAATTGGATAATGTAAAAGTGCAACTTTATTTTTTCTTTAAAAGTAGTTGCCCGTTCTTTTGTATTGTAGAAGTTTTTCGGTTGTTTGTAGGTTTCATATCATAATTTGGGTAGTTGAGGCATATTTTAGCTTCAAAATACACACAAAACGGCTTTACATTAACTATATTTGTCAACCTTACAAACAATACATTAATGGCCATTTTCGATATTAAACTTCCCGCATCTATAGCAAAAGCACTCCGCTTACCCGTTAGCGATGCAAGAAGACAACAATTAAAAGTGTTGAAAAAGCTTCTTAAAAAAGCTAGGTTTACACAGTTTGGACAACAATTTAAGTTTGATGAAATATTGCTTAGCCGCCATCCTGGCAAAAAATTTCAGCAATTC
>JAYSOC010000025.1:0-2439 GCA_043723285.1 Ferruginibacter sp.
GTTTACATCACTAATACCTTCCACAATTTTCTCACTTACTAGCTCTCCTATTTTCGCTGTAAGCGCATCTCTATTTACTTGGTAAGGTACTTCAGTAATAATTATTTTATCTCTACCCCTGCTATCGGTTTCTATTGTTGTACGACCACGTAATACTACACGACCACGACCTGTAAGCAAACCTGCTTTCACCCCTTCGTAGCCGTATATGATACCACCTGTAGGAAAATCAGGCGCTTTTACAATTTTTATTAGCTCCTCAATATCTATATCATTATTTTCTATATAAGCTATGCATCCATCCACTACTTCGCTCAAATTATGCGGCATCATATTAGTAGCCATACCCACGGCAATACCACTTGCACCATTTACCAACAGCTGCGGAATTTTAGAAGGCAAAACCGTAGGCTCTTTCAACGAATCATCAAAGTTCAATTGAAAATCCACCGTTTCTTTATCTATATCATCCATCATGGCCTCGGTAAACTTTTGCATACGCACCTCTGTGTAACGCATTGCTGCCGGCTCATCACCATCCTGACTACCAAAGTTACCCTGTCCGTCCACCATCGTATAACGCATACTCCACTCCTGCGCCATGCGCACCATCGTATCGTATATACTCGCATCACCATGCGGGTGATACTTACCCATAACCTCACCCACAATACGAGCACTTTTTTTGTACGGTTTATTACTCGCATTACTCAACTCATTCATACCATACAATACACGTCTGTGCACAGGCTTAAGCCCATCACGCACATCAGGCAAAGCCCTTCCTACAATCACACTCATGGAGTAATCAATGTAAAAGGTTTTCATTTGCTCCTCTATCAACACAGGAATAATATTGCCCCGATTGTTCAAATTACTATCAGGTTTTGGCTTATCCAGTTCATTGTTTTCTTCGTCTAAAATTTCGTTATTTTCCATAATTTTCTAATGGTTGCGAAAGTAACGTTTTTCAACCTTTTTTTAGCATCAAAATGGGTGTTTTTTAGTAATGTTTTACACATGTTTTTGGGGTATTGTGGATATGTTTAGCCCATGGGTTTCACCCATGGTTACTCAAAGTAAACCCCGTTGGGGTTTGTAGGAAATTGAGAATTATGTAAAGGCATTTTTGGCGGTTGGCTTCATACCTTTTTTGAGCATAGGCTCGGGCTGTCTGTAGTAGTGCCGCAGCAAGTTGTATTATAATTTAAAGTTCTTTAATGCGGCAGCTACTACTGCCCATCCCGCCGCTCTTCAGCAGTATATCTTTAATCATCTTTTACCAAAGCGGTGATTTTGCAATAGATTATGCAATAAAAGATATTTATGTAACTTTACATATAAAATATTACAATAAATGGTAATTGAAAGAACAAGCAAAGAAGTCATCATAAGAATTCCTTCTTACGTTGGTACAGACGGAATACAAAACTTAATAGACTATCTTACGTATAAGCAAGCCACAGCCAAATCAAAAGCAAAACAGTCGGATGTTGATGCTTTGGCTACTGAAGTTAAAAAAGGTTGGTGGGGTAAAAATAGAAGCCGTCTTGTTAAATGAAAATAATCATTGATACCAATATTATTTTTAGCGCACTATTAAACTCAAATGGCACAATTGGCGACCTCATATTTAACTCTGATGCACATTTTGAATTTTATAGCTGCAATTATATGCGTTACGAAATTGAAAAACATTGGGAAAGATTAAAAAGAATCTCAAAACTATCTGAAGAACAATTACAAATTTCCTTCACTCAAGTTCTTTCAAAAATTAAATTCATAAACGAAGAGATTATCCCAGTTGAAACTTGGTTGGTTGCCGAGGAAATTACAAAAGATATTGACATAGATGATATAGATTTTATTGCATTATCCAAATTTTTGAAAGCTATATTATGGACAGGCGATAAAGTATTATACAAAGGACTTAAAAAGCAAGGGTTCAAGAAAATAATTAATGCCACAGAATTATTTGACCTTCGTACAACTAAAATTCAAAAATAAATTATAAAAAGTTTTGAAAAACATACTCCTCTTCGGCGCAGGAAAATCTGCCTCGGTACTCATAGAATATTTACTAGAAAACGCAACAAAAAATAATTGGCATGTAACCATTGTAGATGCGGATAAAAAACTTATAGAACAAAAAACAAAAAAACATTCATCTTCTACAGCCATAGAAGCCAATATTACCAATGATATTTTAAGAGTAGAGCTCATAAAAAATACCGACTTGGTTATTTCTATGATGCCACCATTTTTGCATATTCATATTGCAAAAGATTGTGTACAATATGGCAAGCATTTGCTTACTGCTTCGTATGCAGATGAACAAATAAAATTATTGGCAGACGAAGTAAAAGGTAAAGGCATTATTTTTCTTTGCGAAATGGGGCTAGACCCAGGCATAGACCATATGAGTGCTATGCAAATTAT
>JAYSOC010000026.1:0-15851 GCA_043723285.1 Ferruginibacter sp.
GATTTTTTTGTTTTTCCGAATAAGATCTATCATAGTATTGTAAGCCACGGTAAACAAAAAACTTTTG
The DNA here is from genome assembly GCA_043723285.1 of Ferruginibacter sp. Classification (GTDB taxonomy): domain Bacteria; phylum Bacteroidota; class Bacteroidia; order Chitinophagales; family Chitinophagaceae; genus Ferruginibacter. The sequence goes on from JAYSOC010000026.1 coordinate 68, forward strand.
CATTTTAAATTTTCTACCCTTTCTTTATTACTCCACATTTTTTCAAACGAACTTTGTACTACATCTTTTGCATCTTCCTCATTCTTAATATTTTTAAGAATAAACCGATACACATTATCTGCATATAGTTTCACACATTCGTTATAATCTTTTTCGGTCATGCAGAGGTGAGTGTTTTATAATTGAAGTTACATCTATTTTACTTCTTTAATAGTTTAACGGCGATTGGTTACAAAAAGTTACAAAAAGATAAAATATTTTTTTGTGGGAATATGAAAATTAACAATGTTGAGTGATTGTTCAATAGTTGTTTGCTATTAATACAATATAATTATGTACCCGTAAAAATGCATTTAATCGTTACTTTTGCAAAGCAAAAAACCACCTCAAATGAATATAGATTTTTCAAAAAGAATAGGAGATGAACTTGCCGAAATAAATACAGCAGGTTTATTTAAAAAAGAAAGAGTAATTAGCAGCCAACAAGGAGCAGAAATTACAGTGAATAGTAAGCAAGTATTGAATTTTTGTGCAAATAATTACCTTGGCTTATCTGCTCATCCAAAAGTGGTAGAAGCAGCAAAAAAATATATTGATACACGTGGCTATGGTATGAGTAGCGTACGTTTTATATGTGGCACACAAGATATTCATAAAGAATTGGAGCAAAAACTTTCTACCTTTTTAGGAACGGAAGATACAATTTTATATGCCGCAGCATTTGATGCAAACGGCGGTTTTTTTGAGCCATTGTTTAATGAACAAGATGCTATAATTAGTGATGCACTAAACCATGCCAGTATTATTGATGGTGTACGTTTATGCAAAGCGCAGCGTTATCGCTACGAACATAATAACATGGCAGACCTTGAAGAAAAATTAAAAGAATCGGCAAAATTGCGTAGCCGTATAATTGTGACTGATGGTTCTTTTAGTATGGATGGCACCATTGCGCAGCTAGATAAAATTTGTGACCTTTCTGATAAATACAATGCTATAGTAATGATAGATGAATGCCACTCATCTGGCTTTTTAGGAAAAACAGGAAGAGGTGCACATGAACATAGAAATGTAGTTGGAAGAATAGATATTATTACTGGGACATTGGGAAAAGCATTGGGTGGTGCAAGCGGCGGTTTTACCAGTGGTAAAAAAGAAATTATAGAAATGTTGCGCCAACGTAGCAGACCATATCTTTTTTCAAACACACTAGCACCGAGCATTGTAGGCGCTTCTATTGCTGTTTTAGATATGTTAAGTCAAACTACAGATTTAAGAGATAAGCTAGAATACAACACAAAATATTTCAGAGAAAAAATGACCGCTGCTGGTTTTGATATTAAACCTGGTGAGCATCCTATTGTGCCCATCATGTTATACGATGCTGTAATAGCCCAAAATTTTGCAGCACAATTATTAGAAGAAGGCATTTATGTAATTGGGTTTTTCTTTCCTGTGGTAGCAAAGGGACAAGCACGCATAAGGGTACAATTAAGCGCAGCGCATGAGCAAGCACATTTGGACAAAGCGATAGAGGCATTTGTAAAAGTGGGAAAACAATTAAACGTAATTAAATAAAAAACGATGATACAATTTTTAAGAAAATTATTTGGCCTTGGCCCTGCAACAGATTATGCGCAACTGGTAAAAGATGGAGCAATAATAGTTGATGTGCGCAGCAAAGGAGAATTTGATAGTGGGCATATTAAAGGCTCCATCAATATTCCTGTAGATTCAATTGCAAATAATTTGAATAAACTAAAAGATAAAAACAAAACAATTATTACTTGTTGTGCAAGTGGTATGCGTAGTGCTGCCGCAAAAAATGTTTTAAAATCTAACGGGTATTTAGAAGTATATAATGGTGGTGGATGGAGTAGCTTGGAAAGGAAATTATAATTTTAAGAAAATAGAAATTAATACCATGTCTGAAAACGCAAATATATTTGTAGAAAAAAGCGCTACTAAAGCAGTTGATTTAGAACATCGCAAAAAAATAAATTTCAACATTGGTAGATACAATGCTGTTGTACCTGTGGGTAAAACACAATTTGCTGATGAGCACCTAGCAAGAGAACGTGCAAAAAATACTAAGTGGCGTGCAATTGAAAACCTTGATCAAAGCCTTGAAACTTTTGAGAAAAATTTTACAAGTAGAGGAGGCAAAGTTATTTGGGCAGAAACTGCAGAGCAAGCCATGGCAGAAATTATTAAAATCTGTGAAGCCAAAAATTGCAAAACTTTGGTGAAGAGCAAAAGCATGGTTACAGAAGAGATTCACTTAAATGATAATTTAGAAAAGCATGGAATAGAAAGTATAGAAACTGACCTTGGAGAATATATACAGCAACTTGATGGTGAAACAGCTTACCACATTGTAACCCCTGCTATGCATAAGAGTAAAGAAGACGTAGCAAAATTATTTCATGAAAAATTGGGTACGCCAATAGATTTAACACCTGAGCAACTTACATTAAAAGCAAGAGAAATTTTAAGAGAGAAATATGTAGAAGCAGAAGTGGGTGTAACAGGAGCAAATTTTATAATTAGCGATATTGGAGCAATAGCCGTTACAGAAAATGAAGGCAATGGAAGATTAAGTTGCGCATTTCCAAAAACACATATTGCTATTGTGGGTATAGAAAAAGTAATTCCTTCGCTTACAGATTTGGGATTGTTTTGGCCACTATTGAGCACGTTTGGTACAGGGCAAAAAATTACAGTTTACAATAGTATTATTGCAGGGCCAAGACAGGCAAATGAAACAGATGGGCCTGAAGAAATGTATGTAATACTCTTAGATAACGGGCGAACAAATATTTTGCAAAATCCTAAACAAAGAGAGAGTTTGTATTGTATAAGATGCGGCGCTTGTTTAAATGCTTGCCCTGTATATAAAAATATTGGTGGGTTTAGTTATGGTACAACTTATAGTGGTCCTATTGGAAGCGTTATTACACCTCACCTTCAAGGCATGGATGATTTTAAACACCTTAGTCATGCATCATCATTATGTGGTAATTGTACAGAAGTATGTGCAGTAAAAATAAACCTACATGAGCTTTTATTAGATAATAGAAAAGAAGCAGCCGAGGAAGGCTTGTCAAGTTTAGGCGAAAAAGCTGCATGGAAATTGTGGAAGTTTGCTAGTATGCACAGGAGTATGATGAACATGGGTAGTGGACCATTAAAAAATGCATTTGTAAATAATATTTTTAAAGGATGGACGAGGCATAGGGGAAATTTAAATTTTAGCAAGAAGACATTTAATGAAATGTGGAAGGAGCGGCATAAAAACTAATTCTGCTTCTCATATACATTTCCCAATCCAACACCCGCCTACAATATATCTGCAAGTTTATTTTTTATGAAATATTGCATACTAGCTATATACTTACTTAAAACTTTAAATATATCTTTATATATTTTACACAATTTTGAAAATATAAAAATCACAATTCTTCGTATTTATCCATTTTGTTTTATGGATGCCAATTGTTTTTATCAACAAAAGTTATTCATTGATGAATCGTTTGAAGAATTAATGTATTATTACAATGAAAATAAAAAAGTAAATGGAGAAATGGTAACTGTTTTCCACAATAGTATTTTGGGCACAGGCAAAGAATTCGAAGGATGGGCAGATTTGTATGAGAAATTTATATCTCAGCTTCGGTAATAATTTGTGATGATTTTTTAATAGAATAGTTTACCAGGAAAACACCAATAAGCGTAATGATAGCACCAATAAGAATATTTTTACTCAAATTTTCTTCTACAATAAAATATCCGCAAACCATTGCCACCAGTGGATTTATGTAGGCGTATAAAGATGAAACTGCAGCCGGTAATTTTTTCATACTATAAATAAAAGCTACAAAAGCTATGAGAGAACCCAACACCACCAAATAAGAAATAGCAAACCAACCTTTGCCAGATATTTGTGTAATAGGTACAACTGTTTGTGTTGTTTGCATAATTATAAATAGAATAACACAACTAATTAGCATTTGCCAGCCCACACCATAATATGGATTAATATCAACTTTATTTCTTGCAATTAATATAGTACCAATACTCCACGAAAGCATGGCTATAATAGACAGAATAATACCAAGCCAAAAATCGGGGCCAGCAGTTGTAAATGCATTTTCATAAAACACCATTGCTATGCCAGCAATACCTAAAAATAAACCAACAAAAGTTAAAGCTGTCATACGCTTGCTGTTAAAAAATAGTCTTTCTAAAATAACTACACATAGTGGATACAATGCACCTATGAGCGCACCCAAGCCTGCAGGAATATATTTTATAGCCCAAGTGCTCAAAGCATTTGCAGATAAAAACATAATGATGGACATCAGTAATAACCATCGAAATTGCTTAGCTGTTGGGAGCGGAAGTTTTTTATAAAACAAAAAAAAGGCAACAAAGATTGTGCCTGCAAAAAATTGACGTAAGTATGCCATTTGTAAAGCTGGTAATTCTCCAACGCCTATTTTGCTCACCACCCATGTAGTGCCCCACACTGTGCTAGTAATAAAAAGTGCAAAATATCCCTTTGCTTTATCTGATTGTGGCAATTAAAATATATTAATGTTTAAAATGTCTTGTACTTGTAATAACCATTGCAAGGTTATTTACTTTGCAATATTCAATACTATCATTATCTCTCATAGAGCCTCCAGGTTGTATAAATGCATCTATACCCGCAGTATGTGCTATACGCACGCAATCATCAAAAGGAAAAAACGCATCGCTTGCAAGTGCCGCCCCTGTTGTGTCTGCACCAAATTGTTTTGCTTTGTCTATGGCATTTCTTAATGCATCTATTCGGCTTGTTTGCCCACAACCTTTTCCTATAAGTTGGTTATCTTTTACCAAAGCAATGGCATTACTCTTTAAATGCTTGCACAAAATATTTGCAAAACTTAAAGAGTTTTTTTCTGAAGATGTTGTTTCTCTTCCCCCAACTTCTTTCCACTCTGCAAAATTACCTTCATCAGCTTGTTGTATCAAAACACCATTAAGTAAAGACTTTGTTTGAAGCTTATGCTTAGGATATTTTTTTACTTGCAATAAAATTCTATTTTTCTTTTGTTGTAAAATTTGTAATGCATCTTCGTTAAAAGATGGGGCCATTAACACTTCAAAAAATATTTCATTAATGGCATTTGCAGTAGCTTCATCAATTTCTTGATTGCAAATGAGCACACCACCGAAAGCACTTTCAGGGTCGCCTGATAGGGCTGCTTTCCAGGCGTTAATCGCATTTTCTTTAATGGCTGCTCCGCAAACATTGGTGTGTTTTATGATGCTAAATACAGCATCCTTTTCTTCTTTAAATTCGGCAATGAGTTGCAAAGCAGCATCCACATCTACCAAATTATTATACGATAATTCTTTGCCATGCAATTGTGTAAATATTTCTTTTAAATCTCCATGAAAGCTTGCAGCTTGATGTGGGTTTTCGCCATAGCGCAAGAAACTTTTTTCTTTGTTGAAAGGAGTAGTTACTTCTAAAGAATTAAAATATGACGAAATTGCATTGTCATAATGTGTACATACATCAAAAGCTTTTATGGCAAAGGTTTTTCGTTGTTCTAATGTTGTTTCACCGTTTTGTTCCTTTAATAAATTTTCCAGTAAACTATAATCTTTCTTTGCAGCTATTACCACTACATCTGCATGGTTTTTTGCAGCGGCTCTAATCATACTTGGGCCACCAATATCTATTTTCTCAATTATCTGTTTTTCATCAGTAGTATTAGCAACTGTTTCCTCAAAAGGATATAAATCCACAATTACCAAATCTATTTCAGGTATATCATGCTCTTTCATTTCACTCACATGCACTTCATCATTTCTTTTACCTAAAATACCACCAAATACTTTTGGGTGCAACGTTTTTACTCTTCCACCTAATATTGAAGGATAAGAGGTAAGTGATTCAACGGGTACACATTTTACTCCTAGGTTTTCAATAAATTCTTGTGTGCCTCCTGTACTATAAATGGTAATGCCAAGTCTATTTAGTTCATGAATGATGGCATCTAAACCATCTTTATAAAAAACAGAAATAAGTGCAGATTGTATTTTTTTTTGCATGTTAAAATTGCCGAGAAGGCGGTAAGACGTTTTAAAATTAAATTTACTTTACAAAATATTTAAGGCGGGGCTTTATTTTACATCTAAAATAAAAGCCCCTTGTTCTCCTGTAATAAAGTATTGCAAATGTAGTTCTTCGCATTCTTTTTTCCATTGTGCAATTTTCCACAGACTGTTAGAAGCGTCAAATACAATGATATTGGGCATTACAGCTTTAACAATGTCGGATATATTTATTTTTGGTTTGTTACAAATAAGTAATACTTCAACTTTTAACTTGGTAATAGTTGGTTCAAATTGTACAGTGCTATCAATAACCATTATTTTTTTATTATAAAACTGCCACAATCTTCCCGAGTGAGTTAGAGATATTAAAGTATCCTTACTTTCTTCTACTTGCATAGAAACCCTAGCAGGCTTTAAATTGAAATTTTGCAATGCGCCATCTTCCCTAAATTCTTCATCGCCATAAAACCAAAATTTGTTATTGCTTACAAAATCAATGGCGGTGTGTCGGCTTACATTGTAAACGATAATTTTTTTCTGCTGAGTAAGTTTAATTTTTCCATAAGCCCATATTCCTTCAAATAAAAATAAGAACGCAAATGATATTTTTAAAATTCTTTTATTTCTTCTTAAAAGTGCAGCAGCTAATAAAAACACAAAGCCATACAATATCCAAGTTGTGTAGGTGGTGGCATATATTTTATCTATTAACGAAAGCGGTAGTTTGTTGAAAAATTCTATCAGTGCATTCATACACCATGTAAGTACATAAATAAATTTGCCTACAAGCATTGCTAGTGGCGGAAAAGCTGCACAAATAACCAAAGCAATTTCTGCAAATAAAATAGCAGTAGAAAGTGGCACACAAATTAAATTGGTAAATAAAAATGTGGTAGGTATTTGATGAAAATAATAAATACAGATAGGTAAAGTAAGAATTTGTGCAGCTATAGTTATGGAGCACATTTCCCATAAATATTGTATCGCTTTATTTTTTGAATAATATAAATCTTGGATAGGCTTTTGCAACCACACAATACCCACTACCGCAAAGTAACTTAGTTGAAAACCCACATCCCACAATAAAAAAGGATCGTAACACAACAACAAAAATGCTGATGATGCTAGCGAATTGTAAATACTTGCTTGTTTAAAAAATTCTTTTCCAATAATAATACAAGTAAACATTACTGCACTTCGTAGCACAGATGCGGATGCGCCTGTAATTAAACTAAACAACCATAGGCAACCAAGTATTAAAATTACTCTAGTAATGGACGAGCGTTTTACAAATGGCAGCCTAGTAAACAACCATACCAACCCAACATATATCAACCCTAAATGCATACCTGATATAGCTATAATGTGCACTACGCCAGTGTTGCTGTAAGCTTGCACTACATCTTTATCTAAATCTTCTTTGTAGCCGATAAGTAATGCTTCTGCAATGCCGCTTACTTTTTTATTGCCAACAATATACTTTTGTAAAGTATTTATAACAGCCGTTCTTGCCCAAAATATAAATGAGTATAGTTTGTTTTTGCTATATTCATTTAGCAGAATAAATTTATCTTTCTTTAAATATACTTGGTGAAGCGTTTGTTGAAAAATCATGTAACGACTATAATTAAAACCACCAGGATTGCCAGCATTTTTTATTTGTTGTAAGCCACCTTGTATTAAAATTTTATCTCCATACTTTGGTGTTACAATGCTATCTTCTTTTGAAAAATAGATAAGTATCTTCCCTTCTACTTTTTGTCTCGTACCGTTTTGAATAATAGTTTCTACAATACCATCAGCCTTTATTGATTTTTCTTTTTCAATAGGCGGTTCGTTTATTTTTACAACCAATGTGCAACTATCATTATAATATTTGCCGAACCAGTTTTCGTTGTTTCTTATATCTTTTTGCCAACATAAAAATATAGCAATACAAAAAATAACAGTGTTTATCAATAAACCTTGCAACCATTGAAACTTATAACGTTTTTCAATAGATAAAACATTAAAGAGAAATAAAAGGATGATTAAAGATGCTATACAAATCGCATTTATTTGAAAAGGGACTTTTATATACCACTGAAAAATAATTCCAACAACCAATGGCAATATCAGCCGTACAAATGGCGATGATTTCCACAAGGGTATGTTGTACGATTTTGCCATCAGTTAGTTTGGTAACTGAAAAGTACAAATACTGTTTTACAAAATGGAATTAATTGAAAGGTATTTTTTCTGAATGCGCCAATAAATTATAAAAAGTTTCTTCATCCAACTCTTTTATTTTGCCCGGTTCAATATCTCCCAATAAAATATTGCTAATGTTTAATCTTATCAATCTAAGACAACGATGCCTTACCGCCATCACCATTTGACGTACTTGCCTAAATTTACCTTCTGTAAGTGTAATGAGCAGCCATGTGTGTGGGTATATTTCTCTTGGGTCGGTGGCGTATTTGTACAATAAAGTTGGTTCAGTAATAATTTTTACAGAATATGGTTTTGCCAAATAAAATTCTGTATCGTTTATGGGAATGTTTATACCAGTTTGCAATTGTAAAAAACTTTCTTCGGTCATTTTATGCTGCACCATTACCAAATAAGAGCGGGTATGTGCTTGCTTTGCTAAAAATAATTTTCGAGTAACCGTTTTATCTGTAGTTAAAATTAATAATCCTTCTGACGGCCCATCAAGCCTTCCTATAGCATGTGTACCTTCTGGAAAATCGAAATCTACTTCACCCAATAGTGGCACATTGTGGCTACTTACAAATTGTGAAACCATGTTGTGTGGTTTGTTTAGGAGGAAGTAACGGTTAGAAGATTTATTTATATTTTGCGTTTGCATTGCTGCAAACCTAAACAATTTTAAAAATTATAAAGTATTTAAAATAATTATTTATATTTGACTATTGATAGTAAATAGTAAAATATAAAATGACTGTAAAAGAAAACATACTAAAGCTGTTTGATACTTATGCTGAATTGTCTGTAAATGAACTTGTTAATAAAATTGGCGCATCTAAACAAATGGTACATATTGCTGTAAAGCAGCTTGTTGATGAAGGCATTTTAGTAAAAATTGGGTCAGTTCCTAAAACGATTTATAGGAAAATAACGGTTGTAAAACCGAATGCAAATGAGCAGGAAAAAATAACCATTATTTCAGAAGATGAACTTATTTTTTTACAAGAAAACTTTTTATTGGTTACAGATATTGGAAATTTGGTAGAAGGTATTGAGGCATTTACCTATTGGTGTAAACAAAGAAACCTGCCTCTAGAAAAAACAATTAAAGAATTTATCATTACCAAAAAGAAATACGAAACATATTATAACAAAGCACACATTATTGACGGGATAGAAAAACTTAAAAACACAAAAGAATACGAAACGATTTGGTTAGATAGATTGTACTACTTAGATTTTTATGCCATTGAAAGATTTGGAAAAACAAGACTTGGTACTTTATTGCATTATGCAAAGCAGGGGCAAAATAAATTTTTGATGAACATAATGATGCAAGAAATAGATACAAAATTAAAATCGTTTATTGCAGAAAATAATGTTGATGCTGTAGCTTTTGTTCCCCCAACAATACGGAGAGAAGTGCAGATTATGAAATATATGCAGCAGAAATTAAACTTAAACTTACCTCATATTGAGATTAAAAAAATAAGCGGCATTATACCCATACCACAAAAGTCATTATCAAAAATGAATGAGCGCATAAGAAATGCAGAAAACACTTTTGCCGTAGTGGATAACAGGCAATTTAAACATGTGTTGCTTATTGATGATGCAGTAGGCTCAGGCTCTACACTAAACCAAATAGCAGAAAAAATTAAAAATAAACAGGTTGCTAAAAAAGTTACAGGTATAGCTGTTGTTGGCAGCTTTAAAGGATTTGATGTAATAACGGATGTGTAGCTACTTACTCAAATGCATACTTCTCTCTTTATACAATTGTCTAAAATAAGGGTCACGCAAATCTTTTATAAAACGAATAGCTTCTCCTGTACTTTTCATTTCGGGACCAAGTTCTTTGTTTACCCCAGGAAATTTATTGAAACTAAATACAGGTTCTTTTATAGCAAAACCTTTTAGGTTTTTTTCGAAAGTAAAATCTTTTAGTTTGGCTACACCAAGCATTATTTTTGTCGCAATATTTAAATATGGAATACCGTACGCTTTAGCAATAAAAGGTGTAGTACGACTAGCTCTTGGGTTGGCTTCTATCACATACACTTTGCCATCTTTTATGGCAAACTGAATATTAATAAGGCCTTTTATATTTAAAGTACGTGCAATTTTTTCTGCATATTCTTCCATTGCAATTACGACCAATGGTGTAAGATTAAATTGTGGCAGCACCGCATTACTATCACCACTATGTATACCCGCAGGTTCTATGTGTTCCATCAATCCCATTACATGAAAATCTTCTCCATCAAAAATGGCATCTATTTCTGCTTCTTGGCAGCGGTCAAGAAAGTGGTCAATCAAAATTTTATTGCCAGGCAAATGTTTTAATAAACTCAATACACCACTTTCTAATTCATCATCGTTCAATACAATTCGCATACGCTGCCCACCTAGCACATAACTTGGGCGAAGCAATACAGGGTAGCCAACTTCTTTTGCTACTTCAATGGCTTGGTCGGTATCATAAGCTGTTCCATAATTTGGATAAGGAATTTCCAACTCTTTTAAAATATCACTAAAGCGCCCACGATCTTCGGCTATATCCATACTGTCGAAAGATGTGCCAATTATTTTTATACCTTTCTCTGTAAGTTTTTTTGCAAGCTTCAAAGCCGTTTGTCCACCGAGTTGTACAATAACACCTTCGGGTTTTTCATGCTCTATTATTTCCCAAATATGTTCCCAATATACAGGCTCAAAATATAATTTATCCGCCATGTCAAAATCGGTAGAAACCGTTTCAGGATTACAGTTTACCATTATCGCTTCCATACCTGCTTCTTTTATAGCAAGCAAACCATGCACACAACAATAATCAAATTCTATACCTTGGCCAATGCGGTTTGGGCCACTACCGAGTACGATTATTTTTTTCTTATCGGAAACTATTGATTCGTTGTGTGTCATTATTCTTTATTCTTTTTTCTTTTAGTTGGTTTTTTCTCTTTCTTTTCTAACTTTACTTTGGTTACCTTCATACCCATTACCTTAGCTAAATTAGCTATTGCTTTAAGTGCTTTTTTATTTTCAGATTGTAAGGTTAAAGTGTACAACATTTTAAATAATATTTTTTACGAAGAAGTGTTCTCAAACGTACTATAAAAATACGGCGTCTTCGCTTCAAACTCAGCACTACAAGTATCTACCATTTTAAATACCCTAGTTATACCCAACGATTTCCTACGCTCATACATAGCATCTGCATCACCATCTTGCATAATGCGAACCATTTGCTCATCGGAGAAACCGAGCATTTTTGCTTCTCTTAATAATGTTTCAGGCAATGATGCAAAATTATATTTCGCAATCTCTTTTTCGCAATCTGCAATTTTTTGAATTTGATAAATAAACCAACGATCTATTTTTGTGCTTTCGCAAATGCGCTTTACGCTCACTCCCGCCATCAATGCATCTTTTATCCGAAACACCCTATCCCACTTTGGTATTTTTATGTACTCAATTAATTCTTCGCTATGCATTACACTTTTACCATAATAACCCAAACCAACGGCTTCATTTTCTAAACTCACACAAGCTTTTTGTATGGCTTCCGCAAAGCATCTACCAATGGCCATTACCTCTCCCACACTTTTCATTTGAAAACCAAGTGTATCATTTGCACCTTTAAATTTATCAAAATTCCAACGGGGTATTTTTACAATTACATAATCCAATGCAGGTTCAAAATACGCAGATGTGGACTGTGTAATTTGATTTTTTAATTCATCTAAATTATAACCTATGGCTAGCTTAGCAGCTATTTTCGCAATAGGATAACCCGTGGCTTTGCTTGCCAGTGCTGAGCTGCGGCTCACACGAGGATTTATTTCTACCACTATTATTTCTTCCGTATGCGGGTTCAATGCAAACTGTACATTACAACCTCCAGCAAAATTTCCCAAGTTACGCATCATAGAAATAGCCGTATTGCGCATGAGTTGATAAGCAGTATCGCTCAGTGTCATTGCAGGTGCAACGGTTATGCTATCGCCTGTATGTACACCCATCGGGTCAAAATTTTCTACTGTGCAAATGATGGCAACATTGTCTGCATTATCCCTCAACAATTCTAGTTCAAACTCTTTCCAACCAATGATTGCTTTTTCTACCAGTACTTCATGTATCGGACTTGCAGTAAGTGCATTATTTAACGCCTCATCCAATTCTTCTTTTTTAAATACTATACCCCCGCCGCTTCCACCAAGTGTAAACGATGGCCTAAGCACCAACGGAAATCCAATTTCTTGCGCAAATTCTTTTCCCTCCAAAAACGAATTGGCAATACGTGCTTGGCAAACAGGAATGCCCATTTCTATCATCCACAATCTAAATTTTTCTCTGTCTTCTGCTTTGTCTATTGCTTTTATATCTACACCAATTAACGCCACATTATTTTTCTCCCAAATGCCGAGCTCATCTACTTCTTTGCAAAGGTTCAATGCTGTTTGTCCGCCCATAGTCGGTAGCACAGCATCTATTTGGTTCTCTTCTAATATTTGTTCAATACTTTCTACCGTAAGTGGTAATAAATAAACCCTATCCGCCATCATGGGGTCTGTCATTATTGTTGCAGGATTACTATTGATTAAAATAACTTTTACGCCTTCTTCCCGCAGGCTACGAGCGGCTTGTGTGCCGCTATAATCAAATTCGCAGGCTTGCCCAATTACAATAGGGCCGCTTCCAATAATTAAAACTGATTGTATTTTTTCGTTTTTTGGCATGTAGAAAATTGCCTTTTGTGTGGCGTGCAAAAGTAACGGGAAATGAGGGGAAAAGCAAATGGAAAATTTTCAAGTTTACGGATGCCAACTTTCTAAAAGTTGGCTTCCGTAAAACTAAATGATTTGGGGCTGTGAACAAATTGCAAGAATCGACTTTTGTCCGCTGCCCGCCTCTCAATCTTTTTTGCCTCAAAGGCAGGCAAAAAAGGATTTCCGGCTAAGCAGCGCAGCCATTCATCAGTATATCTTTTTTCAACTTTTATTATGCAATGTAATTAACAGTATAATATTTCTAATTACCAACAGGGCAATTGCAAATTCTAAGTAATTGCAGCAATAAATTTTTGCATTTCTTGTATTGTACCAACTGTAATTCTTGTCCACTTGCCTTGCTCTTCGTATATTTTAGTTCCTATAATATTATTATTTTTCAGTTCTATAAAAAAATCTTTTTTATAGTTTGTTAAAGAGAAATAAATAAAGTTTGAATTAGAAGGAATACAAACAAGCTGTAATTTTTCAAGTTCTTCAATGGTATATTTTCTTGCTTTTTCATTTAACATAGTTGTATCAGAAACAAATTTTTCATCTTTTAAAGATGCCAATGCTGCAGCGGTAGATGCTACACCAATGCTACCATTTACCCAAGATTGTAATTCGCTAAGCTGCTCAATTGTTTTTGTATTAGCAATGCCATAGCCAATTCTTGCCCCTGCTAATCCGTATATTTTTGAAAATGTTTTTGCTACAATAAGATTTTTATTTTTAATGGTAAGTGTACTTAAAGATTGTTGGTCAGTAAAGTCAATATAGGCTTCATCAACCAAAACCATTGCCTTTTTTGTTGCTTCACTAATAAAATTTATTAGTTTATTCCTATCACAAATTGTACCTGTAGGATTGTTAGGATTGCACACATAAATTAATTTTGTATCGGGCCTAATAGCTTTTAACATAGCATCTAAATTTATTTTTTTATCTAGCGTTAGTGGAACGGTAATTTTTTTGAGCCCTAACTTTTGAGCCGTGTCTGTCCAATATCCATAACTTGGGTCTGCTATAATAAAACTACCTTTTTTTAAAGCGGCAAACCTTGCTACTAAATCTAGAATTTCAGTAGATCCTGCTCCCATCAAAATATTATCGGCAGTAACCTTATTCTTTTTAGCAATTGTTTCTACCAGTTCAGCAGTAAGTTGCCAATTATACCTGTTGCTAATATTTATGTTTTCAATCATTGCAGCCTTTGCTAAAGGAGATGGACCATATGGGTTTTCGTTTGAGCTTAATTTGATTGGTAAGTCGTCATTATTAATCTCAAATAAATCTTGCTGAGCAGAGGCGAAAGTATTTAAATTGGCAAGCCCAATACCAGCAACACTTAAGCCAATTTGTTTTAACCAAAGGCGTCGATTAGTTTGCATATTTTCATTTTTAGAAGTATCAACAAATATGTAGTAAAAGCAATGAAGTGTTGACTAAAATTTCATTTAACAAAAACTTGTACAATACAAATATTTTTCTTGTCCATTAGTATAATTAGTGGCTATCAAAAAATATTAAACAGTTGGAGGAGTCGTCGTATCCACTTTCTTCTCAAACAACTCACTCATCATTTTCTCTGCATCAGCCATATGGTCTTTTAGTGCAGCAGTACCTTTTGTTTTTAATTCTTCAAAATAATCTTTTGCTTTATCGGCAAAGTTTTCTGCTTCTGTTTTTAACTCGTTGGCTTTATCTTTTAAAGTGCCTGCTAATTTTTCTTTTTCTTCTGCAGTCATGTTCATGTATTTGTTGGCAGCAAGCGCAGCAGCGGCTCCTAATAAAAAAGTGGCTATATGTTTTGAATTAACACTCATTTTGTAGTTTTTAAAGATTTAATAAATTATTTTTGTTGCTTAACTAAAGATATGCATTTTTTTAAGTTTGTTTTATTATTTATTTCCTGTTCCTTTTCTTGTATTTCTAACGCACAAATATTTACTCCAAAAAATTATCCGCAGCATTATTTTGCATGGCCCGTAGGTGCAAAAGAAATTGGTATTGTGGCAAACTTTGGTGAGTTACGTCCTAATCATTTTCACATGGGTTTGGATTGTAGAACCGACCACCATGAAAATGTACCTGTGCTTGCAAGTGCAGATGGATACATTGCTAAAGTAAAAATAGAGCCTTACGGTTTTGGCCGATGCATTTATATTAATCACCCCAATGGTTTGACTACGGTGTATGCACATTTAAATGCATTTGAACCAGCATTAGAAAAATATATAACAGACCAACAATATAGTTTGAAAGAATGGCATGTGTTTTTAGATATCCCTGCCAATTTATTTAAAGTAAAACAAGGAGATTATATTGCAAACAGTGGCAACACTGGCGGCTCACAAGGTGCACACACACATTTCGAAATAAGAGATACAAAATCTGATAAATGTTTAAACGATCTGATGTTTGGTTTTCCAATACCAGATAACGTAGCTCCAGAAATTATACGATTAGCGGTTTATGATCGTACAATAAGCACATACGACCAATCACCAAAATTATATTCGCTTAAAAAAGTAAACGGTACTTACACAGTAGTCGGAGGAAAAGTTTTAGCCCCATCAAGCAAAGTAAGTTTTGCGCTTACCATGCAAGATAAAACCACAGGGCAAAGCAATCCAAATGGTGTATATGCAACTGCTGTGTATGATAACGAAAAACAAATTAGTCGTTTTGAAATAGACAGTATC
>JAYSOC010000027.1:0-6023 GCA_043723285.1 Ferruginibacter sp.
GGATACCACTGTTTGGCTTTGCATATAGCTCATGCTCCTCATAAAAAAATCTTTTAGTATGTGTCAGATATATCAACTAGTGTATGTACTAAAAGACTCTAATAAGCTGTCAGATACATTTTGCATTTATTGTGTTGTTATAAAAACCCGTTCCACTACCCAATAAGCTGCTATCAAAGCAATACAAGCAGACAAGCCATAAACAATTCTTTTTCGATACCAAGGTTTATTTTTAAAAGGAATAATTATGGTAAAAAAAACTGCGGCTATTATCGCCATTTGGCCAAGTTCTACGCCTATATTAAAAGAGAGTATGGATGTGAAAAATTTTCCATTAGGCAAACCAATTTCGTTTAAAGAACTGGCAAAACCCATTCCATGAATTAATCCAAAAAGAAACACCACAAGAATGCGCCAAGATTTTAATTGAGCAATAAATATATTTTCTACCGCAACAAAAACGATAGACAATGCTATCATGGGTTCCACTATTGGACTTGGTACCACAAAAATATTTTTCATGCTTAGCGCAAGTGTAATGGAATGTGCTACCGTAAAAGCAGTGGCTTGCCAAAGCATTGGTTTTATTTTAGTGCTTAATAAACAGAGTGCAATTATAAATAAAATATGATCGAAACCCTGTGGTATAATATGCCTGAACCCTAGTTTTGTATAAAACCAAACTACATCTTTTGTTGGTGCATTTTCTAAATTATAATTGATAGTGTGTGCAAAAAGTATCTGGGCAGAAAATAAAACCAGCAACGATAAGTAAATTTTTTTAGCTGATGATACATGAATATGCATTGCGTAATTTTTTATAATAAAAAATAATATTCCAGTATTTTTCATTCCGTATTACAATTCCTTTTCTCCCTGCATTGCTCCCGCCTTTAGGGCTTCATCAATATTAGGATTGCTTTGTAATCCTGCTTGTAAAAGTTTTTTAGCAAGGCTCGCATCTCCGTTTTTTGCAAAAATTAACCCCGCCCTACATAAGCGTGTTGGGTTTTTACTATTGGTAATTAATGCAGCTTTTAAATAGGGTAAGGCTTTGGAAGCTTCTCCTTTTTTATAATATATCCAAGCCACCGTTTCATTTACTTCAATATTTTTTGGGCGACGATTGTATTCGAGCAAAGCATATTCCAGCGCCTTATCATAATTGTTGAGCATCAGATAAGCATAAGCCAATTCCTTATCGGCATAGTGGCCAATACTTTCATCTGCATTTGCAGCTTTTGCATTTTTGCTAAGTTCATTTATCACTTCTTTTGTCAATTCAATGGCTTTTTCTTTTTGACCTGCTAACAAATATGTTGTAGCCAATTCTTCTTTAAATGCGCCTTCGTTGGCATCTTTCTGCGCTTGTTTATAATAGTCAATGGCTTTGTTGTAATCCTTTGCAGCCAATGCTAGGTGAGCCATGCCTGCTAATGCATACATATAACCCGGTCGTTCGTTCAATGCAATTTGATAATGCATTTCAGCATTTTTGAGGTCGCCAATATTTTCGTACAAATGTCCCATTTGCACCCTCGACCATTCTGTAGCTTCATCGCCAGGCGCTCCAGCATCAATAGCCATTTTCATTGCAGTAATGGCACCATTATAATCACCATGAATTTCTCGGAGATAAGCTACCCTTGCATAAGAACGCAGGTCGGGCCTAATGTTCATCATGGTTTGTGCGCATACCAATGCCGAATCGTAATTTCCCATTTCCACATTGCCATCTACTAAAATGCCATACACAAAAGCATTGTAAGGGATGATATTTTTTGCATGTTGTGCTACTGCAAGCCCATCAGCAAAATGATGTTGGTTAAGATAAATTAATGATTTAAGTGTTAATGCTTCAAAGTTGTTTGCATCCATTTTAATTACATCAATCACTAGCTTCATAGCTGCTTTGTCGTAATAGGCATAATTGCCCGTAGCCCTTGCTTCCAAAATAAAATAATTGGCAAGTGCAATGATGGATTTAATGTCAGCAGGATTTGCAACAATTTTTTTTTGAAGGATGTCCACATTTTTTTTTGTGTTTATCCATTCATCTGTTTTGGTGAGCATTCCTTTTCGTGGAAGCAATGTATAAACAATTGTTTCTTTTATTCGTTCATTGCGTTGTTGCTTCATTATAATAAAACCAACAGAGCCAATAAATAGGATGAAGAGGATTGGGTAAAATATTTTGTTTTTCATTTTGTTTATTTTATTATTATTTCAAAAAAATAAAATCGATTTGTTTTCGTATGATACTAATTATAAATTTTATCTATTCGGTTAAATTATAAAAGTTGTCAGCCTGAGTTTGTCGAAGGCGGGTTTCATTTAGAGCATCGGGTTCGAAAAGCTCACCCTGACAATATTCATTTTTTTGAACTTTTTATTATTTCTAATTGGTATTTAAAAAGGCTGTTTCAAAAAAAAGGTTCTACATGTTTAGTTCAACAAAAATTGTTTATTAAATAAAACCATTATGGCATATGTTTCAGCCCATTTCGGTTTTCCTTTTTTATTGAAACAGCCTTAGTAAAGTCATTATTCTTTTACAACTCTGATGGTTTGTTTTACTTCTCCATCTTTAGAAATTTTGATGAAATAAATACCTTTAGTTAATTCGCTACTACCAATTTTTTCTGTGTAGGTACCAGGTTTCAAATTTTTATTTACCAATTGCTTTATCATTTGTCCTTGCCCATTGAGCAACGAAATATTAATTGCCGCAGCGGCATCAAGATGGTAAGTGATAATACCATTATCAACAAAAGGATTTGGAGAAACTTTTGCAAACGCTTCTGGAGCTTCTAAAGGCAAACTTCCTGTATTTACATTACTCCTAATTGTATTTTTGTTATTGCTGCTTTTATTTGTATTGCATGGACAAATATAGTTGCCTGCAAAAGGCGCCTGCACATAAGGGAACGATGTTTTTAGCGCCACATCGTTTGCATCTATACCAGTATTGTAAGTGAGTACGTTTAGCAAATTTGGTGTAACAGGGCTTGGGCTCAAACTTGGAATGTAATCGTCGTACCACAAACCTATAGCTGCCAATACTACACCACTTACTGCTTGCAATTCAATTCTAGTAACATCATCTTCTAATCTTCTTCCATTGGGAAAGCCATCCATATTTGGAATGTTCTGAATACTGGTGTTAGAATTATATGCAGGGTCTGTTAAGCCAAGCACTGCTGCTTGTACCAACCCTAATGAGCTAAACTGACTACTGCTTCTTGAAGTTGGAGGTACGGCCATGTTTAGACGAAGCATGTCTCCACCATTTGGAAGAAAGTTATTGATAAAAGGCTTTCCTGCTGCTAATGGATTACCAGCTTTTCCTGTTGCCAATTGGTATGGACGCAAGTTGGGAACACCTGTATGGAATATCGGCCATAAATCTACCGAGCGTGGAGAATTTGCTGCTGGAAGCAACAAGCCTCCAAATGCTGATTCAGCAAGGGCTGTACCATTCAGTGCTGGATTACCTTTCAAGCCAAACAAACCATTTTGATTATTGCCAAAGCCAAATGCACCCAAAGAATTTCTTTGAATACGAAGCGGTGTAAAGGCAGGGACTGCTGCTCCGAAAAAAGTATCGTCCATGTACAAAGCCAATTCAGGATTGTAAAAATATTTTCCGAATGTGCTAAGTTTAGATAAGTCTTGATAAGGCGATAAAGAATTCCAATAATCTTTCATGCCAATAGGAATTACTGCTTCGTTTGTAAGTGGCATTCCAAGTCTTGATACTTGTATCCATTTACCTTCTTCTGATTTCCCTTTACCATCTTCTTCTAAAACATTTATTTGCTGGCGGCTTGCATTTGCCCAAACACCAATTACAAAATTGGGATCGAGTATGCTTGTACTTTGGCTTACCGGCTTCTTGTCTTTTTGCAAAGTGCTAATATCAATTTGCAAAGCAATGGTAGAAACATTCAAGCATTTTAATCCATCGGTTGGCATGCTTCCAGTAGTACGTGGTGCATCACCAAGGTCAAAAATACCACCAAGGTCCACAAAAAATGGATCTTCGGATGGGCCGCAAAAAACTTTTTCTCCACTGCTTGCTGTGCCGATAGAACTATTGATAAGGCTGTTATAATCTGGTGCATTTAACCCAACAGGCGAACTGATGGAACGTGGGCCAACATTGGGCGGCGGCACAATCCCATTATTTATTACTGTTTGAAAATTCTTGCCACCGTTCATACTCCGCTCCATTTTATAAGTGGTTTTTAGGTTTTGTTTACCTAGTCTGATGTTGAAGAATGTGGTAGGATCTTCATTGGTTTTTGAAAAAGTAAAACGATAAATAATATCATCTCCTTTGGTAGCTACATTGTTGTCGATGTGTATTTCGTAACGAATGTCTTCGCCAAATTGATAATAATTTGGTCCGCCTTGTGGCAATTGAAATGGCACATAATTAGCAATAATGGTTACCGTGTTTGGCGCATCCGGACTACGAAAGGCATACACATCTGTATTGTCTGCCAATGGGTCGTTTGCAATCAACGGTGCTTCTCTGTGCGATGAGGCAAATGCTGGTAGAGTGGTATTTACGATCATCACCATTAACAGCAGTGCTGCTGAAATTTTTCTTTTCATGATTATTTGTTTAAAAATTATTTCCTGCATTATTACAGAAAATGTAGTGGAGTTTTTTTTTGTGTACGATTATATCTTAAAGAAGTAAATCTTTAAACAATTTTTCAATAAAGTATAGGAGTTATTTGTTGAGCTCAAAAAGAATTACGACTAGTTTTTAATTTTCGATTTAATTTTTTTAAAAAGTGGAAAAATATTTTCCCTGATTTTTTATGAGCGGATAATTCAAGTATATTTATTAAAAAAAACATACATGGACAACATCAGTTTTTTTTGTCTTTTGGGGAGGTACGGAACTGGTAGGGTAGTAGAAGTGAAGTCTCAGTTAAGGTAATGATTATGAATGTAATGACATTGTTAGCTCTTTGCCATACCAGTAGAATCATTTCTTTGAATTTCAAAAATGCAACAACAAAACGTACCAATTATCCTATAAAAATTGTACATTTGCACCCCGTTAAAAAAACAAACGGGAATTAATTTATGTCATTTAATATTAACAAACAACTAAACGCAGAAGATCAGGAGCCAATGGCTGCACCAGATGCAACCGAGGCCACTGCGACAACAAACAGCCCTGAAGCTACTCCAGAAGTAGTGGTAGAAGAAGTAGCGGTAGAAGAAGTAGTGGTTGCGGAAGCAAAACCTGCTTATGTACCACCAGTACAAACTGCTCATGATGATTTTGATTGGAGCAGAGACAAAAGAAACGTTTCTTCTTACACAAAAGAAGAAAAAGAAAAGTATGATGGTGTGTATGATAACACTTTCAAACAAATTAATGATGGCGAAATGATTCAAGCAACAATTGAATCTTTAACCAAAACCGATGCTGTTGTAAACATTGGCTTTAAAAGCGATGGTCTTATTTCTTTGAACGAATTTAGAGATATACCAGGCGGCATTAAAGTTGGTGATGTGATAGAAGTAATGGTGGTAGAGAAAGAAGACAGAGAAGGAAACTTAAACCTAAGCCGCAAAGCTGCTCGTACTACACGTGCATGGGAGCGTATTATGGAAGTAAACAAAACTGGCGAAATTGTAACTGGGCTTGTTACTAGCAAAACTAAAGGCGGATTGATTGTTGATGTTTTTGGTATGGAAACTTTCTTACCAGGATCTCAAATAGATGTGAAACCAGTAACTGACTACGATCAGTTTGTTGGTAAAACAATGGAGTTTAAAGTTGTTAAGATTAACGAGACGATTAAGAACGCTGTTGTATCGCACAAAGCACTTATTGAAAGCGATATTGAAGCACAAAGAGCTGAAATTATTGGTAAATTAGAGAAAGGACAAGTATTGGAAGGTGTTATCAAAAACATTACTGATTTTGGCGCATTCCTTGACCTTGGCGGCTTAGACGGTTTATTATACATCACCGATATTTCATGGGGACGTAT
>JAYSOC010000028.1:0-2426 GCA_043723285.1 Ferruginibacter sp.
TTGGAATACCAATATTCTTCCACAAATATTTTGCCTCTGTATTTTTATATTTTAAATATTGTGCAAATGCAGTGAGTAATCCTATAATGATAGCTACCAATACAATTACTTTATTGTAGCCAAATTCTACATCTTCGGGCGGTGCTATTTTAGTATTAAAAATTTTATTAAAAACTGGTACCGATGTTTTTGCAGTAATAAAAAGTGCCGTAAGAAAAAATACCAGTGAACCTATAAACATCCAAAACTCCCGAGAGTTTGTATTTTCTTCCTTATGTATCGTGGGTATTTTTTTATAATTTTTTATGAATAAGAAAAGTGATGGAATAGTAAACGCACTCATGTATATAAAAATGAGCATGTTCATGTATTTAAATCCAAATGCATGACCAAATAAGTTGAACGACATTCCTTCGCCAGTTTCGGTAAAAGCATGTACAGAAGTATCGCCCAATATACCAGTACGAGTAAGAAAAGTAGAGTAGAGGATAAATACAAATGTGAGTATAGCAAATAAATAACTTGCCCTAAGCGAGTGCCCAGTAGCTTTATAAATAACCATCGTATGCAAACCTGCTATCAATAAAAGCCATGGTACAAGCGATGCATTTTCTACAGGATCCCAAGCCCAATAACCGCCAAAGTTTAACGATTCGTACGCCCACTTGCCACCCATCATAATGCCCACGCCCAATATACATGCACACATAAGCGCCCATGGTAGCGCAGGTTTCACCCAATCGCCAAAGCGTTTTGTTTGTATACCTGCATAAGCATATGCAAATGGAATGATGGTAGATGCAAACCCTAAAAACAAAATTGGTGGATGAATAACCATCCAATAATTTCTAAGCAATACATTTAATCCAACACCATCTTTTATAAAACTTAAATAATTTGCTCTTGCAAAAATGGGTGCAGCTATTTCGTTTCGGGTAAGGCTAAATGGACTATTACCAATTTTAACATTGCCAATATAAATGCCCATTATCATTAATCCTAAAAAGCATTGTGCAAAGCTGATAACAGTCATTACTGGTGCTTCCCATTCTTTACTTTTTCGTATCATTACAATACCTAGTATGCCATGCCAAATGGTCCATAGTAAAAAACTTCCTTCTTGCCCTTCCCAAATACAAGCCAATAAATATTTATACTCTAGCTCGAGCGATGCATGTTTGTAAGCATACATGTACTCAAAATAATGATGAGCACAAATGTACATGATGGTAGTAAATACAATAAAAACGCTTGTAACTTGTGTTAGAAATGCAATGCGTGCAGTTTGTAGCCAATTGTTTTTTTCTGTAAAATCGGCGCAGTACGATGCTTTAAAAAAAGATATGGTAGCAATGAGTGCAGCAACAAAAGCAAATATTACAAAAAATTGTCCGAGTTGTCCTGGAAATAAATGTTCGCCTTCAAATTTTATCATTGCAAAAATGTATGGTCAAATGGAATATTAAATTATCAATTCATTGTAGTGGTATTTTCTTCCACTTGTTTTTTCATTTGCTCCTTATCGTCTTTATACTTGCTGGGGCATTTCAATAAAATATCACTGCATTCAAAATGATCAGCCTGCATTTTTCCTTTCATTACCAAACGCTCACTTCTTTCTAAATCTGCTGGCTTGCTGTTGTGAAACACCACTTTTGTTTGCCCACCAAGGCTATCTACGGCATAGAAACTAAGGTAGTTTGGGTTTTTAATGGCATCATATTCTACGGGTTGTGTTTTATCCATTTTTGCAATGATGTGTACAAACTTACCCTGTTTTTTTTGCGCAGAACCTATTGTATCATACGTAGAAAAATCTGCTGAATAGGAGAGTAAGCCAACTATTAAAGCTGCAATACCAATGAGTATTACAATGTGTGTTCTTTTCATAAATAAATTTAAAATGCAAAGTTAATTCAATTAGCGTTGTACCGTGAATAATAAAGCTTAAAATTTAGCGTTTATTGTTATGTAGAATTCATATTCACTTCTAATGCAAAATATTAGTTATTGTACAAAATCTTACGATAGTTATATGTACACTGTTCTTATATTTGCGCAAATTTAATAAAGGCTATCATGACAGACTTGTCAACATTCAATCCAAACGATCTTGGAAACCCCAATTTAAACATATTTGGTCTTCCCTTTACAGAGGACGATGCTAGGCTCGTAATTTTACCCGTGCCTTGGGAAGTTACCGTAAGCTACAATGCAGGTACAGCAAGGGCTGCCGATCATATTTTTACTGCAAGTTTGCAAGTAGATTTGTTTGATCCAGAGATGAAAGACATTTGGAAACAAGGGTTTTATATGCGCCCAACAGATAAAAAAATTCTTACAAAAAGTGATTTTTTACGAAAGGAAGCAGAGTTGTACATCAATTATATTGCCCAAGGAGATGAAGTGAGTGCTAATAAATTTAT
>JAYSOC010000029.1:0-2425 GCA_043723285.1 Ferruginibacter sp.
GAAATTATAAATAAGACACCTATTACAATTGCTACTATCAAAAATATTTTCATGACAATGATTTTTTTGTTTGTTAATAAAGGGGAGAATCAATATATCTTTTTTCAACTCTTGTAATGGTTCGTCACGGCTGCGTTTCCCAACAAGCCTCCTTCCTATTTTTTAAAATATCCTATTGTGAAAACTTGTATAGATAGCATTTAATCTTTCAAAATCTTTAACAACTCCCTAGCCGCTGCTTCCGATGATGCAGGATTTTGCCCAGTAATCAACATTCCATCTTTTACAACATACGAAGCCCAATCTTCTTTTTTAGAATAAATACCCCCTTTGCTTTGCAACTCATCTTCTAATAAAAATGGAACAACTTCTGTAAGTTTTACAGCTTCTTCTTCTGTGTTGGTAAATCCGGTTACATTTTTTCCTTTTACCAATGGTTCATCTGCTTCATCTTTTACATGTAGCAAAACAGCTGGCGCATGGCATACAGCTACTACTGGTTTTTTGCTACTCCAAAAATGCTCTATCAATTTTATCGAGTCTGCATCATTGGTTAAATCCCACATTGGGCCATGCCCACCTGGGTAAAATACTGCATCATAATCATCAGAAGACATGTCTGATAACAACATGGTTTCCGCTAAAATATTTTGCAAATGTTTATCTGTTTTAAACCGAATGATAGCTGGGGTTTGATTCTCTGGGGTATCGCTAGAAGGATCTATGGGTGGCTGCCCACCCTTTGGCGATGCTATGGTGATGATAGCACCTGCATCTAAAAAAGTATAGTATGGCCCTGCAAATTCTTCTATCCAAAAGCCTGTTTTTTTTCCTGTGTTTCCTAGTTCACTATGCGAAGTGAGTACCATTAATATTTTCATTTTTTATATTTTTTCTTACTTAAATATTTTACGCTTCCACAATCATTTTTCCAATATTCTCACCTTCAAATAATCCTAGCAATGCGTTGGGCAAATTATCAAACCCTTTTTGTATTGTTTCTCTATATTTTAATTTGCCTTCGTTTATCCAATGAGAAAGTTGTTTTGTACCTTCTGCAAAATTATCTTTAAAATTACTTACTATAAAACCTTGCATCAGTACACTTCTTGTAAGCAACATTGGCTGCAGCCGCGGTCCAGTAGCCGCTTCAGTGTTATTGTACAATGATATTTGACCACACAATGCAATGCGTGCATTAAAATTTATATTGGCTATAACCGCATCGGATATTTCTCCACCTACATTATCAAAATATATATCTACAGCATTTGGGCAAATGTTTGCAATGGCTCCTTTTATATCTTTTGTGGTTTTATAATTTATTACTTCATCAAAACCAAATTCTGTTTTTAATGTCATTGCTTTTTCATCAGAGCCTGCAATGCCAATTACTTTGCAGCCATTTATTTTTGCTATTTGCCCTACTACAATACCTACTGCACCAGCTGCACCAGATACTACTACTGTTTCGCCCTCTTTTGGTTTGCAAATGTTTAATAAGCCAAAATAAGCAGTAAGCCCAGGCATGCCAAGCACACTTAAATAATAACTTTTGTTGGCTGCATTTTTATCTATTTTTTGAATGTTTGCTTCATTACTAACTATGTTTTCTTGCCAAGGCAACATGCCAACCACTACATCACCAATACTATAATTATTCGATTTGCTTTCTAGTACTTCTGCCACTACACCACCTTCCATGGGTGCATTAATTGCAAATGGAGTTACATACGATTTTGCATCGTTCATTCTACCACGCATGTATGGATCTACAGAATAATACAACGCTTTTAGCAACACTTCATCTTCTTTCAAAGCAGCTAATTCAACCTCTATGGTTTTAAAATTACCAAGCTTGGGCTTGCCTTTTGGGCGAGTGTGCAAAACAATTTGTTTTGTTTTCATTTTCTATTTTTAAATTGTTAGCAGTTTTTTAAAGCTGCCCAAATAATGATAAAAACGATTATAGTGCCAAAGCAACCACCGCCTAATTTCTTAGCTCCATAGCCTGCTATTAATCCTCTAAATATATTGTTCATAATTTAAAAGTATATTTTAATTGCTAATATTATTTTAAATAAAAGTGTATCAGATATTATTTTTCCTTATCCGCTTTTATGCACCATAGTAATTCTTTTACAAAAACTTCTGTCAGTTTATCGGTAAGCGGTTTGTCAGTTGGGTTGCCATCTTCATCATAAGCATCTTGCACTTTTGGTACAGAAAACATCTCTGTAATAGTCCAAGCTTTCATTTTCCAAAGTGTAAACTGCAATGCTACTAAGGCTTGTGTGCCAGCAAATGGACCTGCAGAAACCGTTACAATACCAACAGGTTTATGCCTCCATTCTTCGTATAATAAATCAACTGCATTTTTTAAACTGGCAGGTATGCCTCCATTGTATTCAGGCATTACAATAAT
>JAYSOC010000030.1:0-2423 GCA_043723285.1 Ferruginibacter sp.
GTTGAATTGTTGAATTGTTGAATTGTTGAATTGTTGAATTGTTGAATTGTTGAATTGTTGAATTGTTGAATTGTTGAATTGTTGAATTGTTGAAAATAATTTAAATCAATAAAGTTAAAATAATAATGGCAATCTAATGCATAATCTTCACGTATTCCCCTCCTTGGAGGGGTGTCGGTCGAAGACCGACGGGGTGGGTTTTTTTGACTACATTTTTTAATAAACCATGAAAAACGCTAATCCTTAGAAGTCTTTATACAACAAATATTTCTTCCTAATCCCCTTAAATTTTATCAAATCCTTTTCCCAACTTTTTTTTATTTCCTTTTCAGTTTTGCCTGCTTTTATTTGTTTCATCAATACATCGTTGCCTGCAAGTTTATTGAAGAAATTATTGGATAGAAAAAAACTGTCTTTATTTGGAAATAATTTGTAGGCTTTTATCAAGTGTTGCAGTTGAATTGTACTTTGCACTGGTACTAAACTTTTAAGTGCAAACGTCCCTAAATTCCATCCATAGCAAATTTCGTTAAAACATTTCCCTGTTTTAGCTCCTTCGTTTGCCATGGGTGTAAATGCAAACAAATTTTTAGGCAAACTCGGGTGGCCAAATATTTGAAATGGTTTATCTGTTCCCCTGCCTTCGCTTAGTACCGTACCTTCAAAAAAGCAAGTGCTTGGGTAAAGGTAAATGGATTGCATTTCTCTTAGATTAGGTGATGGATTTATCGGTAAAATGTATTTTGTATTGTGATCGTAATTTTTGCATTTGATAACTTGTACATGAAACGGCGTATCTACTGTAGGCTTTGTAGTAATATTGTAACTGTTTATTTTATTCGCATTTTCAGATAACCATTTTTCTCCCGCAAGCATTAGTGTGTATTCGCCCATGGTCATACCATACACAATAGGTATGGGTTGCATGCCTATAAAACTTTTAAATTTTTTATCCAACACTGGTCCATCTACATAAAAGCCATTTGGGTTTGGCCTATCTAAAACCAATAATGGTTTGTGGTTTTCTAAGCAGGCTTCCAATACATATTCCAACGAAGAAATAAATGTATAAAACCGCACACCCACATCTTGAATATCGAAAACAACTACATCTACATCTTGCAAATCTTCTTTTGTTGGTTTTTTGTGGTTTCCATATAAACTGATAACTGGTAAGCCCGATTTTTTATCAATGCCATCTTTTACATGCTCGCCAGCATCTGCCACGCCTCTAAAACCATGCTCTGGACCAAATATTTTTAAGATTTTTATACCGCTTTTTACCAAAGTATCTACCAAATGCGTATTGCCCACCACACTAGTTTGGTTGGCAAAAACCGCTACAGACTTACTTTTTAGCATGGGGAGATAAACTTCCATGCGTTCGGCACCAGCAATTACTTTACCAGCTTGGCAAAAACCGCTAACAAAAAATAATACCGCAAAAAATGTATATAAAATAACTTTTTTCATAATAGGCTCAAAGTTGCGTAATATTTTTAAATGAAACAGCTTCTTATTAATTAAATTGCACCCTTAAATTAAACAATTAACAAATAACAATTAACATTTACAATTATGGCAGAGGTTAAAAGCGGTGATACTGTAAAAGTACATTACACTGGTAAGCTTACAAACGGTGAGCAATTCGATTCTTCGGTAGGGCGTGAACCATTAGAGTTTACAGTAGGTGCGGGAATGATGATTGCAGGTTTTGATGCAGCCATGCCAGGTATGAAAGTGGGCGATAAAAAAACAGTAAACATATCTGCAAAAGATGGTTATGGTGAAACAGACGAAACGGCTATCATTGAATTCCCCAAAGAAAATGTACCAGCTGATATGAAATTGGAAATTGGCCAACAACTAACGCTTAGCAACGAGCAAGGGCAACCTTTTCCGGTAGTAGTAAAAGAACTAAGAGAAGAAATTATTATCTTGGATGCTAATCATTTTTTAGCAGGAAAAGAATTGGTATTTGATATAGAGTTGGTGGAGATAGGAGAGTAGTTAATAATTTTTAATGAGTAATTAATAAAACCCACGTTTTAATCGTGGGTTGTAGGAACTCGCCTGTGGCGAGTTCTTTGCATTTTGAATTCGCCGCAGGCGAAATCCTACGGGCATAAATATTCCTTTTTTCAAAACGCATTCCTTAATTTCACAGCTACAAATAAAACCAACATGATACAAATAAATAAAGAAGCATTGATTAATCGTTTTATGCGCTATGTGCAAATAGACACGCAGAGCGACCCTGAGAGCAATAGTTTTCCTACAACAGAAAAACAAAAAGACCTTAGTAAAATTTTGGAAGCTGAATTAAAGGCGATGGGTTTGAGTAATGTAGAGCTCGATGAGTTCGGTTATGTGTATGCAACTTTGCCAAGCAATAGCGATAAACAAAATATTCCTGCCATTTG
>JAYSOC010000031.1:0-2419 GCA_043723285.1 Ferruginibacter sp.
ATACTTTTTCCCAAACTTGTTTTACCAATACCCGGCGGACCAATAAAACAAAGAATCGGGCTTTTCATATCGCCTTTTAACTTAAGCACAGCAAGGTATTCGAGAATACGTTCTTTTATTTTGTTCATGCCATAATGGTCATGATCCAACACTTTTTTGGCTTTTTTCAAATCATAACTATCCGCCGTAAAATCATCCCAAGGCAGATCTAGCATTAAATCTAAATGATTATACACAACAGAATAATCGGGCGTGCTTGGATGCATACGTTCCAATTTCTCAGCACCTTTTTTAAACATTTCTGCCGCAGCCGCAGGCCATTTTTTTGCTTCGGCTTTTTTCTGCATTTCTTTTACCTCTGCCACATTATCGCCACCGAGCTCGTCTTTTATGGCTTTCATTTGTTGCTGCAAAAAATATTCACGCTGTTGTTTATCCAACTCCGATCGTGTTTTGTTCGTTACCTTATTTTTAAGTTCTGCATATTGCAATTCCGTATGCATAAGGTTCATCAGTAATTCTGCACGTTGCTTCAGGTCACTTATCTCCAATAATTTTTGTTTATCCTTAAGCTCGCTGTTTAAATTGCTGCTTACAAAATGTACCAAAAAAGATGGGTTCTCTATATTCTTTAAAATAATGCCAGCCTCGCTAGGTATGTTTGGCGATAGTCCAATAATTTGAGCAGCCAAATCTTTTACACTACCAATGGTAGCATCCAAATCTGCATCGCCTTTGTATTTTATTTCTTCTAAAATAGTAATGGTTGCTTTAAAATAAGGATCTTCAGAAGTAATGCTATCAATAGAAAAACGCTTACGCCCCTGAATTATAACCGTAGTGCCGCCATCGGGCATTTTTATGAGCTTAATTATTTTTGCTACAGTACCAATATTTTCTAAATCAGTTACGAGTGGTTCTTCTACATTGCTGTCTTTTTGCGCCACTACGCCTACCAATTTGTCAGCCTTATAAGCATCGTTTACTGCTTTTATACTCTTATCTCTACCAACAGTTATTGGTATTACTACACCCGGAAAAAGCACCGTATTTCTCAAAGGTAAAATCGGCAATTCGCTTGGAATCACCTCTGCGTCTGCGTTTGCATCTTCTTCTTCGTTTAGGGGAATAATCGGCATAAACTCCATATCATCGTCTTGCCCCTGCAAATAAATCTTCGTATTCATTAAAATCGTTTAGTTAGTCAATATGTCAAAAATTGGCGGTAAAGGTCGTATTTTTTTGTGGAAGTGTATATGGACAATATTAGTGCCGTAAATAGATGTTAGACATGAGATAAAAGACACAAGATGGAACATTCTCAATCTTGTGTCTCATGTCTAATCATCTTATGTCGATTTGGGGCTGTGAGCATTTAGCATATTTCATCATTTGCTCGGGCTATCCGCTACAATCTTTTTTCTCGTTCCTCGAAAAAAGGATTTTCGCTTCTATCCCGCAGCTTTTCATCATTATATCTTTTATCATCTTTTATTATGCACTAGATTGAAGCGAATCCAGTTGTTAAGTTGTTAAGTATTGCTTAATAACTGAAATTAATGGTAAGAAATATTTTATTGAAACTCAATTATTGAAAATAAGAAAAGGCTTTAAAAAATTATAGGCTTCAAAGTCCCTCCTTCGGAGGGATTTAGGGAGGCTTTAACGTATTTTTGCCCAAATGCAAATAAATCTTACTGAACAAGAACTTTCCATTTTCAAAAAAATATCTACCGCTGCTAAAAACATTGGCTTGGAGAGTTATGTAATTGGTGGTTTTGTAAGAGATAAAATATTGGGCAGAGAAACCAAAGATATAGATGTGGTTTGTGTAGGCGATGGAATTGCTTTAGCAGAAGAAGCTGCCAAACAATTTGGTAACAATATTTCAATAAATATTTTTAAAACATACGGCACTGCAAACATAAAATTTGATGACGAGGAAATAGAGTTTGTTGGAGCTAGAAAAGAAAGTTATAAAGAAGAAAGCCGCAACCCGATTGTAGAAATTGGAACGTTGGAAGATGATCAATTGCGTAGAGATTTTACTATCAATGCCATGGGCATTTCTTTAAATGAAAATAATTTTGGTGCATTAATAGACCCTTTTGATGGACTTGGAGATATAGAGAAAAAAATATTAAAAACACCACTTGCCCCTACAAAAACATTTATAGATGATCCCTTGCGCATGATGCGTGGGATAAGATTTGCAGCGCAATTACAATTTACTTTAGAAGAAAAAACGCTTCAAGCCATTACCGATAATGCTATCAGAATAAAAATAATAACCAAAGAAAGAATTGCAGAAGAACTCAACAAAATTTTAATGTGCAATAAACCATCTATAGGTTTCGATTTGTTGTACAAAACAGGATTGTTGCAAATTATTTTTCCACAAATGGTGGCGCTTGCAGGT
>JAYSOC010000032.1:0-2417 GCA_043723285.1 Ferruginibacter sp.
GGGTCATTTGCATTTTTTGAATCTGCAAAAAATTTGTCAATAGCTATTTTTGCAGGGGCTAATTGTTTATCGTTGAACATTTTGCCAATATCATCCAAAGATTGTGCAAAAGATGAAGCTCCTATAACGAGCATTAGAGAAAAAATTAAAACTTTCTTCATGGTGGTTTTATTTATTTTTTAAGCGTTAAAGTTATTAGTTTAAACTGAAAATGATTACTTTTCTACTTATATTTTTCATAAAACGTGCCAATAATAATTTCCTGTGCCATAATATTGTTAAACATTAGGGCACTGCTAAAAATTGCCCATTCCTCTTCTTTGGAGAGGAATTTAAGGTGAGGTAAAAATAAAAAATGAATTTTTAGATATGCCCTTTAAATTTGCAACCCGTATAAACATTGATAAGTAAAGAAACCATACAGCAAATACAAAGCCGCATCGATATTGTAGATATTGTAGGCTCCTTCGTAAAACTAAAACGAAGAGGCTCAAATTATCTTGGCTTGTGTCCTTTTCATAATGAGAAAAGTCCATCTTTTACCGTATCGGGAGCCAAAGAAATTTACAAATGTTTTGGTTGTGGCAAAAGTGGCAATAGCATTGGCTTTTTGATGGAGTTGGAAAAATACAGCTATGTAGAAGCGCTTCGATGGCTTGCCAATAAATACAATATAGAAATAGAAGAAACAGAAGCTACACCCGAGGCAAAGTTGTATCAACAAGCATCGGATAGTTTATATGTCATCAATAATTTTGGACAAAAATTTTTTAGTGAAGCATTATTTGATACCGAAGAAGGGCAAGATGTAGCATTGAGTTATTTAAAACAACGTGGTTTTAGAGAAGAGATAATAAAGAAATTTCAACTTGGCTACGACCCGGCTGCTGGCGATAGTTTTGCTAAAGCAGCTTTGGCTGCGCAATACAATCCTGAACTTTTACAAAAAAGTGGATTGGTTGTAATGCGAGACTCGGGCTTACGAGATAATTATAGAGAACGTATTATTTTTCCCATACACAACCAGAGTGGAAAAGTGCTTGGCTTTGGGGCCAGGCTTATAAAAAATAATGATAAAGCACCAAAATACATAAATACTCCCGAGAACGAAATTTATGTAAAAAGCAAAATTTTATATGGTTCTTATTTTGCCCGAATGGCAATAGACAAAGCCGATGAATGCTTGCTAGTAGAAGGTTATACAGATGTGGTAAGTTTGCACCAAGCCGGTGTAGAAAACGTAGTAGCAAGTGGTGGCACATCACTCACGCCTGACCAATTGCGCTTGGTAAAAAAATATACCAACAACCTTACGATTATTTATGATGGTGATGGCGCTGGTGTAAAAGCTGCTGTGCGTGGAATGGATTTAGCTCTCGAAGAAGGATTAAACGTAAGGCTAGTTTTAATACCCGATAAAGAAGACCCCGATAGTTATGTAAACAAAATTGGTGCTACAGCTTTTAAAGAATCTGTAGAAAACAATAAGAAAGATTTTGTAATATTTCAATTGGGATTATCGCTGGAAGAAGCAGGAAATGATTCTGTAAAAAAATCGGCCATTGTAAATCGTATTGCCGAAACAATTTCTAAAATAACCAAGGCAGAGCATTTTACCAAACGACAAGATTATGTGAAGCAAGTAGCAGAAATGCTAAAAATTGAAGAAGCAGGGTTAAACGACTTGGTAAATAAATTTATTAGGGAGAAAGTACAGAAAGAAGAAGGAAGAAGGACAACGGACGACGGACAACAAACCACAGTTGAAGAACAACCAACAGAAGATACAAGTACAGAAAATCTTTTTAACAAAGATGAAAACCAAGAGCGTGCCATTGTAAGAAGTTTATTAGAATTTGGTTTAAAAGATTGGAATGAAGAAACAACCGTAGCCAATTATATTTTCAACGAAATGCATGAAAATGATTTAGAAGCTATGATTGAAAATACAAACCTTATTACCATAATTAATTTATACAAAACATGGTACAACGAAGGTAAAAACCCTACCGATAAAGACTTTCTCTATTACGAAGATGCAACCATAAATAATCTTGTAATTAATTTAATGGAAAGCCATACAGAAATAAGTGCCAATTGGAGTAGAATATTCGAAGGCAAAATTGCAACACGAGAAGATTTATTTAAAGAAGAAGTGAAATCTACACTTACTCATTTTAAACTCCGAAAAATTAAAAAATTAATAGAACAAAATAACAATGAAATGAAAACCGTTTCTACCGACGAAGCCATGATTTTAATAAAAGTACAGCAAGCTTTAAAGAAAGTAGAAAAACAACTTACTGCAAATATGGGAACAGTATTTTATAAATAACAACAACCCCATATTCTTTCTATAAAATTAAAAATGATTATTTAAAAATTGAACGCAAACAAATTTTCTCTCTTCAACATTG
>JAYSOC010000033.1:0-5988 GCA_043723285.1 Ferruginibacter sp.
AGGCGGATTTAATGATAGCGGCATACACAATATTTTAGAAGCGGCTGTGTTTGGTATGCCCATTATTTTTGGCCCAGAGTATGAGAAATTTTCAGAAGCAAATGATTTGGTAGATAGGGGCAGCGCTTTTTCTATAGAAAATGCATTGGAGTTAGAAACCTTACTAGACAAGCTTCTTAGTGAAAACGAACTGCTAAAAAATGCTTCAGAAATAAGCAAAAAATATGTGTACGAAAAGCAAGGCGCAACAAATTTAATTGTACAATACCTTCAAGAAAAACGCCTTCTAATTAATTGATCAAATTGCTTTACGGTATTGTATTTATCATCCCAACCCAATTTCAATTTTAATTCTCTACGTATCCAAAATTCAGCCTCGGGATATATTTGAAAAGAATTTATTGTTTTAATACTTCTTTCATACATGGCTTCATCGCCTCTAAACAATTCGTTTAAATATAAAAAACGTTCATTTATACCAATCGCTTTTTTAAGGTCTTTTATTGGCGCATCTTCAAAAATATCGCTCACGTCATTTACGGGTTTGCTGTGCAAATCGTTTAGCGAAGTAGCATTATTTGTAGGCAATATTTCATTCAATTCTTTCGCTGCACTTGTGTTTGTTTCTTTTTTTACGGCATGGCTAATAGAAGGGGGCATAAACTTTTCATCTGCAACATTTGTATCTTTATTTTCTATTATTTTATTTTCCGACGTATGCTGTACATCATTAATGGAAGTTGTATTTTTCGCCGCCAATATTTCATTCAATTCCTTTACAGGAGTGTCTTTTATGGTTTCATGCACTTCTGTAGCTGGTTTACTAAGTCTATCATTCAAAGAAGCAGCATTATTTGTTTGTAAAACTTCATTCAATTCTTTTTTGCTATTACCATCAAAAAGATTTTGCTGCCTGTTTGCTAGTGTAGGTATTTCATCAAAACCCTCAAAAGAAATTTGAGGCCTATTTTGATAACCCAAATTTGTCATTATAGCAGCATTATTTTTTATCTCCTCTAATTCTGCTTCCACTTCGGTTTCATCTATTTGTAAAACCTCTAAAATTTTTTCTGGCGCTGCTTCCGAAAAATCAGTAGCATCATTATTTGTTTTGGGTATTATTTGTTTCGAAATATTTACGGTTGCAGCTACAGCCTCATTTAATGATGCAGGCGTAATATTTTTAAGATGAAGCAATTCCGATTCCATCATCTTAACCGTGCTAAGCAATTCATTTATAGATGCTTTGTTTTGCAGTTTTTCTGCCAATAAATTACAAAGTGTTTCCACTCGTTCCATATTGTGTAGTTTTTATAATTTTTCAAAGGATAAATTTCCAAAACCATGGTTCGTGTCTTCCAAAGCCATAGTTCGTGTCTTCCAAAGCCATGGTTCGTGTCTTCACGAACTATAAGAAATCACAAAATATTTGTTTTGCGTTTTAATGATAATCATTAATCTTTGCAACCCTGCGTTAAAGTTACGCAACAGAATCATAAAAAAAATAAAATGTTCATAGAACCTAGTTTAAGAGGCGAAAAAAAAGGCTGGATAGAAGTAATTTGTGGCAGTATGTTTAGTGGAAAAACCGAAGAACTTATTCGAAGATTGAAGCGTGTAAAAATTGCAAATTTAAAAGTGGAAATCTTCAAACCTTCTATAGACGTGCGTTACGACGAAGTAAAAATTGTAAGCCACGATACAAATTCTATACACAGCACACCAGTAGAAAACGCACATGCCATATTGCTTATGAGCGAAGGAGTAGATGTAGTAGGCATAGACGAAGCCCAATTTTTTGATGAAGAAATTGCCTTTGTATGCGAGCAATTGGCACTAAAAGGCATTAGGGTAATAGTTGCAGGGCTCGATATGGATTACCAAGGCAAACCTTTTGGACAAATGCCAAATCTTTTGGCGGTAGCAGATTACATTACAAAACTCCACGCCGTTTGCATGAAATGTGGCGGCATGGCAAGCATTTCTTACCGCAAAATAGCTACTGGCGGGCAAGTGCTTTTGGGCGAAAAAGATATTTACGAAGCAAGGTGTAGGGATTGTGCGCAGGAGGGAGTGTAGTGGAAATTGTTTATCATTTATCATTTATTATTTGTTTTATGCATCGTGAAGCAATTGGAGCGTGAGCTGAAACACTTTAATGAACATTAGTTTCCCGCTATTCGCTTCTATCTTTTGCTCGTGCCTCGCAAAAGGATATCCGCTGCTATCGGGGCTAGTTTCAACAGCATATCTTTTTTCATCTTTTATCTAAACAGATTATGATGAGCCCGCAACTTTAAATTTAAAAAAATGATACGATATTTTATTGCCGGGATAATATTTATTTTATCATCTAGCAGCACTTTTGCGCAACAACATTTTGTAAAAATTGCCAATGGAAAATTTAACCTAAATAAAAAACCGCTTTACTATATTGGCACAAACTATTGGTACGGTGGTTTACTAGGCAATACTGCCAATGGAAAATTACGATTGCAAAAAGAATTAAACTTTTTGAATAAAAATGGCGTTTCTAATGTAAGGGTAATGATAGGTGCAGAAGGCAGTGGGCAAATAAATGGCGTGCAAAGAGTACAGCCTGCATTGCAACCAATACAAGGGAAATTTAATGCCGAAATGCTAAATGGATTGGATTATTTATTGGTTGAGTTGGGTAAAAGAAATATGAAAGCAGTATTATTTTTAAGCAATAATTGGGAATGGAGCGGAGGTTTTTTGCAATACCTTAATTGGAATGGATTATTGTCAGATTCTATTTTGAAAAGAAAACTTACTTGGGATGAAAATAGAGATTTGGTAAGTAAATTTTATGTATGCGAAGGTTGTAAAAATGCTTATAAAAAACAAGTGGAATTTATATTAAATCGTACCAACATATACACTAGCAAAAAATATATAAACGATGAAGCTATTATGGCTTGGGAAATAGCAAACGAGCCACGCCCCATGCGCCCTGCGGCAATACCTGCGTATAAAAATTGGATTGCTGATGTTGCATCTATAATAAAACAAATAGATAAAAACCACCTAGTAACAATTGGCACCGAAGGCTATATTGGTACAGAAAATATGGAAGTATATGAAGCCATACATTCCAATAAAAATATTGATTTTTTAACGATACATATTTGGCCAAAAAACTGGAACTGGTTTAATGGAAATGATATTGAAAAAGATTATGAAAATATAATTGCTAAAACGAAAGACTATATTATAAAACATGCTGCCATTGCAAAAAAAATAAATAAACCGCTAGTTATAGAAGAGTTTGGTTTGCCAAGGGATGCAATTTTATTTAGCGAAAAAAGTACAACTATTTTTAGGGATAAGTATTACAAAGAAATATTTGCACTTTGGAAAAAAAGTGCAAATACAAGTAGCAGTATTGCAGCTTGTAATTTTTGGGCATTTGGCGGAACAGCAAGGCCAAAAGAAGATCAAATATATTGGAAAAATGGCGATGATTATATGGGCGATCCACCGATGGAAGAACAGGGTTTGAATACCGTTTTTGATAGTGACGTAAGTACGTGGAAATTGATACAATCTTTCGCAAAGAAAAAAAAAATAAAACTATACAATCATTTATTGAACTTATAGACCGTTTTTGATTGAAGATAATATATATTTGAATAGAATTTTATTAAATTGAAAGAATGACAACTCGTCGAAAATTTATACAACTAACAGCATTGGCTGCTGTATCTACTGCATTTGCAAATTCAAATAATGATCTTATTAATAAACCAATAGTAATTGCAACATGGGATAGAGGTGTGGATGTAGCCAGAACTTCTTTTTCTATTTTAAAAAAAATGGGAACTGCTTTAGATGCGGTAGAAAACGGAGCCATTTTCATAGAAAATCAAATTAATTGTTGTGTAGGCTTAGGTGGTAATCCTGATAGAGATGGTATTGTAACTTTAGATGCTTCTATTATGGATTATAAATCCAATGCGGGTAGTGTAGCAGGTTTGGAGCAAATTAAAAACCCTATTAGTATAGCTCGTAAAATAATGGAAACTACACCTCATGTAATGTTGGTAGGGGAAGGCGCTCAGCAATTTGCTTTACAAAATGGCTTTAAACTTGAGGGCAAAAAACTAAGTGTAGATGCAGAAAATGCATATAGAGATTGGTTAGAAAAAAGTGAATATAAACCCGAAATAAATATTGAAAACAAAAAACAGCATAACGGTCCATTTGCACCAAACTACTTCAACGATGGTACGCCTAACCATGATACAATGGGGTTAGTAGCTTTAGATGCTTCAGGTAATTTTGCCGGGGCATGTACTACAAGTGGTATGGCATATAAATTACATGGTAGAGTAGGAGATAGTCCAATAATAGGAGCTGGTTTGTATGTTGATAATGAAGTGGGTGCTGTTACAAGTAGTGGTGTGGGAGAAGAAGTAATAAAAATTTGTGGCAGTTTTTTAGTAACAGAATTTATGCGACAAGGCTATGCACCAAAAATGGCTTGTAAAAAAGCAGTGGAAAGAATTGTGAAACGAGATGCCAAAAAGGCCAAAGAAATACAAGTAGGTTTTATAGCCTTAAATAAAAAAGGTGAGCATGGTAGCTTTGCTTTACAAAAAGGTTTTATGTATGCGGTTCATAGCAATAATGAAGTAAAATTGATAAAGACTGACAGCTACTTTAAATAATAAAACTTCAAAAAAAATGTTTAAAGTATTTCTTAAAATTTCTTTTGCATCTTATCTTTTTGGAATTTCATTTCTTGTCTCAGCACAAAAAGATTATACCAAATTGGTAAATCCTTTTATTGGCACTGGTGGTCATGGGCATACATATCCGGGAGCTACTAGCCCTTTTGGTTTTGTACAACTAAGCCCTGATACTCGCATGGCAGATTGGGATGGCAGTAGCGGCTATCATTATTCCGATTCTATTATTTATGGCTTTAGTCATACTCATTTAAGCGGTACAGGCGTGCCTGATTATTGTGATATTTTATTGCAACCTACAATTGGTGAATACGAATGGAATAATAAAAATTATGCATCTACCTTTCTACATAAAAATGAAAAAGCATATGCAGGATTTTATAGTGTGCACCTAGATAAATATAATATAGATGTTGCATTAACTACATCGCAACGAACAGGAATGCATAGATATAATTTTGCAAAAGGTACAAAAGAAGGGAATGTAATTGTAGATTTAATACATAGAGATATTGTATTGGATAGTTATTTAGAAGTAATAGATAATTATACGATTAAAGGGTATCGATTCAGTAAAAGTTGGGCTAACAATCAAAGGCTATTTTTTGTTGCAAGATTTAATAAAGCAATTATAAAAAAAGAAATACATGTAGGTAGTGATACAAAATTGTTTAATGAAAAAATTGCAAAGGGCACTGCTATACAAGCTGGATTTAGTTTTGATGTGAGTGATGGAGAAGCTTTAATGGTGCAAGTTGCATTGAGTCCAGTAAGTATTGAAGGTGCTAAGTTAAATTTAAATGCAGAACAACCTTATTTTAATTTTGGCAATACTTTACAACAAAATATACTAAGTTGGAATAAAGAACTTCGTAAAATAGAAATAGAATCTCATTCCTTTAATAATATTGATACCATTTTTTATACTGCATTGTATCATACTATGATTGTACCAAATATTTACCAAGATGTAGATGGTAAATATAGAGGAACTGACGATAAAATTCACAAAGCAGAAGGATATAACAACTACACCGTATTCAGTTTGTGGGATACTTACCGAGCTTATCATCCATTAATGAGTATCATTAATAAAGAACGAACGAGAGATTGGATACATACTTTTCTTAACCAATATAAACAAGGAGGGATGTTGCCAGTATGGGAGCTAAGTGGTAATGAAACTTTTTGCATGATAGGTTATCATTCTGTACCTGTAATTGTAGATGCTTATAAAAAAGACATCAAAGATTTTGATACTAATTTGGCATTGGAA